>JALYMT010000021.1 GCA_030773555.1 Actinomycetota bacterium
GCCAGCCGCTGCCCGACCGCGGCCACCTCCCAGGTGCAGGACGTCACGAACTGCTGCAGCCCCTGATGGTCCACCCCCAGGCACTCGGCCATCGGCTGCATCGACTTGCGCCGCCCGTCCAGCAGCAAACCCCGCAGATAGGTCACGCCCTTGTCCCGCTGATCAGACCGCGGCAGCGGCGTGAAGATCTCCGCGGCGAACTCCTCCAGCCGAGCGCGCACCCCGGCCAGCTCCTCCGGTGTCATCACCCCATGGCAGCACCACGAAGCACACCCATGTAAGACCTAACCAAGCACTACTAGGTCCTGCGACGCGGTGGAGAGGCCGCCGTCGTCGGGTCTGGGATGCTGAGGGCCCCCGCCCGAGGAGAGGCATGTCGCACGCGACCTCCGCCGGTCCCGAGGCCGACGCCCGGCGCCAGCCCGGCAACGGACTCGACCGCTACTTCTCGATCTCCGCGCGCGGGTCGTCCGTGCAGCGCGAGGTGCGCGGCGGGCTCGCCACGTTCTTCACGATGGCCTACATCGTGGTGCTGAACCCACTGATCATCGGCACGGCGCCCGACGCCGACGGCCGCCTGCTGGGCGTCCCCACCGTGGCCGCGGTCACCGCGCTGGTCGCGGGCGTGCTCACGATCCTCATGGGCGTGGTGGGCCGCTATCCGTTCGCGGTGGCCACCGGGCTCGGCCTCAACGCCTTCCTTGCCTTCGGCATCGCCTCCGCCACCGGCTGGGCCGCCGCGATGGGACTCGTCGTGCTCGAGGGCCTGGTCATCACCGTGCTGGTGCTGACCGGCTTCCGCACCGCGGTCTTCCACGCCATCCCCACCCAGCTGAAGACGGCGATCAGCGTCGGCATCGGCCTGTTCATCGCCCTCATCGGCTTCGTCGACGCCGGCTTCGTCCGCACGCCGGCCGGGGCCGCCGTGCCGCTCGAGCTCGGCGTCGGTGGCAACCTGCAGGGCTGGCCCACGTTCACGTTCGTCGTCGGGCTGCTGCTCACCGCCGTGCTCGTGGCCCGGCGGGTCCGTGGGGCGATCCTGCTCGGCATCATCGCCACCACCGCGCTGGCCCTGGTCATCGAGGCGGTCGCCGACGTCGGCCCGCGGGTGACCCCCGGCGCACCGCCCAATCCGAGCGGCTGGAACCTGGTCACCCCGCAGCTGCCGGCGTCGGTGTTCCAGACCCCCGACCTCTCCCTGCTCGGTGACGTCGACCTGTTCGGCGCGTTCGCCCGCGTCGGGGTCATCGCCGCCCTGCTGTTCGTCTTCACGCTGCTGCTCGCCGACTTCTTCGACACGATGGGCACGGTCGTCGGCGTCGGTGCCGAGGGCGGCCTGCTCGACGAGCGCGGCGAGCTGCCCGGCGTCGAGCGGGTCCTGCTCGTCGACTCCCTGGCCGCGGTCGCGGGCGGGGCGGCGTCCACGTCGTCGAACACCACCTACATCGAGTCGGCCGCCGGCGTCGGTGAGGGGGCGCGTACGGGGCTGGCCAGCGTCGTCACCGGCGTGCTGTTCCTGCTCGCGATGTTCTTCACCCCGCTGGTGCAGGTCGTGCCGTTCGAGGCGGCGACCCCCGCCCTGGTCATCGTCGGCTTCCTGATGATCACGCAGGTCCGCAACATCGACTTCGCCGACTACGCGATCGCGATTCCGGCGTTCCTCACCATCGTCGTCATGCCGTTCACCTACTCGATCAGCAACGGCATCGGCGCCGGCTTCGTCTCCTACGCGCTGATCCAGGCGGTCAGCGGTCGCGCCCGCTCCGTGCATCCCCTGCTCTGGGTCGTCGCCGGACTGTTCGTCCTGTACTTCGCGATCGACCCGCTCGAGCAGCTGCTCGGCATCCGCTGACGAGGCGCTGCCCTGCACGCTCCTCGGGCGCCGTTGGTCCGGCGATCCTGCTGCGGAATTCCGCTCGTCCGAGGCCGCGCGCCGAGTGACTCCACTCGAAGTGGAAATCCCCACTCCGAGTGGAGTCACTGGATTGAGCACCCAGGAAGAACTGCGGTTGTCCACAACCCGGGATCGTCCCCGGATCGGGGCGCGCAAGGGCGCTAACCTGCCGGGGTGGCCGCCGCCGGCGGGTCTCCGAAGTCGTTAGCTCGGCTAACGAGTAGCATGAGGTTCCGTGACGACGCGGACCCCAGAGCTCTCCGGCGGGCTGCGGGTCGCGGTGCTCCGCCTGGCACGCCGGCTGCGCAGCGAGCGCGCCGACAACGACCTCACCCTCACCCAGCTCGCCACCCTCGGCACCCTCGAGCGGCACGGCCCGCTGACGCCGGGGGAGCTGGCAGCGCACGAGGGGGTGCGGCCCCCATCGATGACGCGGGTGCTCGCCGGCCTCGAGGAGCGTGCCCTGGTCGTCCGGACCCCGCACCCCACCGACCGGCGCCAGGTGCTCGTCGCCCTCGGCGACGCCGCGCGCACCCTGCTGCGCGAGGACCGTCGCCGCCGCGACGCCTGGCTGGCCCGCCGGCTCGCCGAGCTTTCTCCCGAGGAGCGGGCGGCCCTGCGCGCCGCCGTCCCCGTGCTCGAACGGCTGGCCGGCGCGTGACCAACCCGTTCCGCTCCCTGCGCAACGCCAACTACCGCCTCTTCGCGGCCGGCATGCTCGTCTCGAACGTCGGCGTGTGGATGCAGCGCGTGGCCCAGGACTGGCTCGTCTACGAGCTCACCGGCAGCGGCGTCGCCCTCGGCATCACGACGGGCCTGCAGTTCCTCCCGATGCTCTTCCTCGCCCCGTGGGGCGGCGTGATCGCCGACCGCTACCCCAAGCTGCGCGTTCTCACGGCCACCCAGGCGTTTCTGGGCGTGGTCGCCGCCGTCCTCGGCGTGCTCACCGTCACCGGGGTGGTGCGGGTGGAGCACGTCTACCTCCTCGCGCTGCTGCTGGGCTGCGGGTCCGCGATCGACAACCCGGCCCGGCAGTCCTTCGCGGTCGAGCTCGTCGGCCGCGACGACCTGCAGAACGCGGTCGCCCTCAACAGCGCCTCGTTCAACGCGGCGCGCTTCGTCGGGCCGGCCGCCGCCGGCCTGCTCATCGAGCTCGTCGGCACCGGCCCGGTCTTCCTGCTCAACGGCCTCTCGTACGTCGCCGTCCTCCTCGCCCTGCAGCGGATGGACCGCCGCGCGCTGCAGCCCGCGCCGCCGGTCGGCCGCGGGCCCGGCCAGCTACGGGCCGGGCTGCGCTACGTCACGGGCCGGCCCGACCTGGTCTTCGTCCTCGTCGTCGTGTTCTTCGTGGGCACCTTCGGGCTGAACTTCCAGCTGACCATGGCCCTGATGGCCAGCCAGGTCTACGGCAAGGGGGCGGGGGAGTACGGCCTGCTCGGCTCGATCCTGGCCATCGGCTCGCTGACCGCCTCCCTGCTCGCCGCGGGCCGCGGGCGCCCGCGGCTGCGACTGGTCGCTGGCGGCGCGCTCGCCTTCGGTGCGGTGGAGATCGCCGCCGGCTTGATGCCGACCTACGAGACCTTCGCGGCCTCGCTCGTGCTGGTGGGCCTGTGCTCGCTGACGTTCCTCACGGCGGCGAACGCCACGCTGCAGCTCTCGGTCGACCCGGCGATGCGTGGGCGGGTGATGGCGCTCTACCTGACCGTGTTCTTCGGCGGCACCCCGCTCGGCGCGCCGCTGGTCGGATGGATCGCCGAGGCCTTCGGCCCGCGGTGGAGCCTGCTGTTCGGCGGCATCGTCAGCGTGGCCGCGACCCTGGTCGCCGTCGCCGTGCTCCTGCGCGGCGAGCGGGGGCGGCGCACGGCCGACGCCCGCGCCGTCCCCGCGCCGCCGCTGGCCGGGACTCCGCAGCAGGCCTGACCCGCCGGGAGATTGGCGGGGCGCGCCGGGGGCAAACGCCGTGTCCGTACGGCCCCCGGCGCGGGGGCGGAGAGGCCCCAGAGGAGGACAGCGCCGTGAGCGACCAGTACGCGCAGCAGAACCCGGTGGACCAGTACTCGACGTCGGAGTTCCCGGACCAGAAGATCGAGCACCCCGGCCTCGAGACCGACATGCCGGAGCGGCCCGACCACGGCGAGCAGACCTACCGCGGCACCGGCCGGCTCGAGGGCAAGAAAGCGGTCATCACCGGCGGCGACTCCGGTATCGGGCGGGCGGTGGCGATCGCGTTCGCCCGCGAGGGTGCCGACGTGCTGATCTCCTACCTGCCCAAGGAGGAGCAGGACGCGCAGGAGACCGCTCTGCTCGTCAAGCAGGCCGGGCGCACCGCGGTCACCGTGCCGGGCGACATCCGCGACGAGAGCGTGTGCCAGCAGATCGTCGAGAAGGCCGTCTCGGGATTCGGCCGCATCGACGTCCTCGTCAACAACGCCGCCTACCAGATGGCCCAGCCCGGCGGCATCGCCGACATCACCACCGAGCAGTTCGACCGGGTGTACAAGACCAACATCTACGCGATGTTCTGGTTGTGCAAGGCGGCGATCCCGCACATGCAGCCCGGCTCGAGCATCATCAACACCTCCTCCGTGGAGGCGTACAAGCCCGAGCCGCCGCTGCTCGACTACGCCTCGACCAAGGCGGCGATCATCAACTTCACCAAGGGGCTCGCGCAGAACCTGGCCGAGCAGGGTATCCGGGTCAACGCCGTCGCGCCCGGCCCGATCTGGACCCCGCTGATCCCGGCGACGATGCCCCCCGAGAAGGTGAAGAGCTTCGGCAAGGAGACCCCGCTGGGCCGCGCGGGGCAGCCCGCCGAGCTGGCGCCCGCCTACGTGTTCCTCGCCTCCCAGGAGTCGAGCTACATCACCGGCGAGCGCATCGGGGTTGCCGGCGGCATGCCCATGCCCTGAGGTGCGGCTGTTCGTCGCGCTGGTGCCGCCGCCGGAGGCGGTCGCCGACCTCCAGGCGGTGCTGGCCGCCGTCCGGTCCGCGTCCTCGGGGCTGCGCTGGATCCCGCCGGAGCGCTGGCATCTCACCCTGGCCTTTCTCGGTGAGGTCGAGGAGCGCCGGCTCCCCGACCTCACCGCCCGCCTGATGCGGGCCGCGGCGCGACATCCACCGCTGGCCCTGCGGTTCGCCGGCGGCGGGCGCTTCGGCCGGCAGGTGCTGTGGGCCGGGGTGCGCGGCGACGTGCCCGTCCTCGGCCGGCTGGCGGACTCCGTGACGGCAGCCGCCCGCCGCGCCGGGCTCGACGTCGACGACCGACCCTACCGGCCGCACCTCACCGTGGCGCGGACCCGCGCCCCGGTGGACCTGCGTCCCCTGGTCCCCGCGCTCGGCGGGTACGAGGGGCCGGAATGGACGGCGCGGCGGGTGGAGCTCGTGCGCAGCCGCCTCGGGCCCGCCCCGACGTACGAGGCCCTGCTGCAGGCTCCGCTGGGCAGCGGCCCGGAGCAGTAGGTTGGCCGGCGTGGACCCGCAAACCCGGCGCTGGGTGGTGCCGCTGGTGCTGGCGGTGCTGGTGCTCGCCGTCGTGCTGGGGCAGCTGCGCCGCTAGACCGCGGCCCGGGCGGCGGGCACCGCTGCCAGCGCGGGCGCCTCGGCCGCGAGCCAGGCGAGGAACGCCTCGACCGGCATGGGCTCGCCCAGCGCGTAGCCCTGGGCGAAGTCGCAGCCGAGCCGCTCCAGCACCGCCAGCTGCGCCGCGCTCTCGACTCCTTCGGCGACGGCGACCTTGCCGAGCCCGTGGGCGAGCGCGATGACGTGCCGGACCAGCTCCTCGGCGCCCGGCACTGCGCCCAGGTCGCCCACGAAGGAACGGTCGATCTTCAGGGCGTTGAAGTGCAGCTCCCGCAACCACGAGAAGGTGGCGTATCCGGTGCCGAAGTCGTCGACGCTCAGGTTGACCCCCAGGGCGTGCACCTCACCGAGCACCCGGGCCGCCAGCTCCATCGACTGCGGCAGGCAGGTCTCGGTGAGCTCCAGGCTTAAGCCGGGTCGGGTCGAGGCCGTAGCGGCGAAGCGCCGCCTCGACCTCGCCGGGAAGTTCGGGGGTGAGGTCGCGCGGGGAGAGGTTGACCGCGACGCACAGGTCGGCACCGGCGGCCACCCAGCCGGCGCACGCGGCGACGGCGCGGTCCAGCACCCAGGCGCTGAGCTCGTGGACGAGGTCGGTCTCCTCGGCGAGGGGGACGAAGCGGGCGGGGGCGACCAGGCCGAGCCGGGGATGCTCCCAGCGCACCAGGACCTCCGCCCCGCTGACCCGGCCGTTGTCGAGCTGCAGCGCGGGCTGGGCGTAGAGCCGCAGCTGGCCCTCCCGGATGCCCTCGCGCAGCTCGGCCAGCAGCTCAAGGCGCTCGGAGTGGTCCCGGGCCAGGCCGGGCTCGAACACGACGAGTCCCTCGCCGGTGCGTTTGGCGGCGTACGTGGCGGTGTCGGCCTGCTGCAGCAGCACGTCGGGGTCGACCGCTGACGAGGTCGCGACGGCCAGCCCGAGGCTGGCCGAGGTCCCGACCCGGCTACCGGCGAGATCGAGTGAGAGCTCCCCGACCGCGGCGCGCACCTGCTGGGCGACCGGGTGTGGGTCCCGGTCGGTGAGGATGACCGCGAACTCGTCGCCCCCCAGCCGCGCCACGAGGCCCTCGGGCGGTAGGGCGGCCCGCAGCTGGCGGGCGACCACCCGCAGCAGCTGATCGCCGGCCTTTGTGACCGAAGGTGTCGTTGATGTCCTTGAAGCGGTCCACGTCGAGCAGCAGCACCGCGCGGGAGCCGTCGCCGGGTGCGGGAGCGGCCAGGGCTTCCTCGAAGGCCAGGCGGTTCGGCAGGCCGGTGAGCACGTCGGTACGCGCCTGCACCTCGCTGGCCTGCAGGCTGTGCCGCAACGCCCGGCTCGTGCGGACATAGACCGGCAGCAGGCTCAGCCACACCAGCACCAAGGCCGTCGACAGCAGCGCCACGGGGGGCGCAGGTGTCGCGGCGGGCTTCCTGCTGCACCGGCTCGAGGGGGAGATAGATTCCGAGCGAGCCGCTGGCCAGTGTCGCACCGGACAGCCGCACCGGCACGTACGTCTCCAGGACGAGCTGCCCGTCGATCTGGGTCACCTTGCTCGCGGTCCGGCCGAGAAGGCCCTCGGGGAGCTGCGAGCTCTCGTGGCCGGGGTCGCCGATGAGCTCCTCGCGGTCGCCCCAATGATCTTATCCCCGGCATCGAAGAGGCTGACGTGCAGGATGGCCGTCTCGTCCACGATCGTGTGGGTCAGCCGCCCGAGCTCGTCCCGCCGGGCAGGGGACAACCGGTAGCCGTCGAAGTCCTCGGGGCGGACGTGCGGCTGGATGGCGGTGTCCGACAGGGTGCGCGCGAGCCGCTCGGCGTCGCGCACCGCCCGCTCCTGCACCGTCTGGGTCATCAGCGAGGCGAGGGCCAACCCGAGGACGGTGAACAGCGCCAGGCTGACCACGCCGAAGCGCAGCAGCAGGGCGTGACCACCGCGGAGCCAGCTCACACCTGGTCTCCTCGGCAGCGGGCCCCGCGTGTTGAGCGTCCGTACGGGGCTCGAGGGGCGCGGGGGGCGCGTCGACGGCGCCGGGGCTCAGCCCGTGGAGCGGGGCTGTGATGGGTTGGTCGGGACCCCGTGGGACGGCGGGTTGATGGTGGGGCCGGCGGTGGCGGGTCCGACCGGGGAGGACGCGCTGGGCACCGGCGGGCGCTCCGGGGCCGGGCTCAGCGGCGAGCCCTCCGACGGGGTGGCCCCGGCCCGCAGCGCCTCCAGCCGGTTCTCCAGCACGACGACGACGGGGAGCCGGTCGCGTGCGTGCTCGTAGGCGAGGAGCGTCTCCACGCCCCGGACGTCGAGCGTGCGCACCCGGGAGGTGAGCGCGGGCAGCGGCAGGTGGTCGTAGTCGGGCAGTGGCAGCTCGTCGCGCCCCGGGGCGTCCTGCCCACCCGTCCGGTCTTCGGTCACTGCCGCTCCCCTCGCCCGCCTCGCCCAGGCCTGCGGTGGCGCCGGCCTGTCGTCCCCTCTCCCCGATGCCCGGGCCGCAGAGGGCCACACGCGTCCGCCCAGCGTCCCCACGGAGCCGCTAGGTTCCCGGCGGCGGGGGACGATGGGCTGGATGATCCGGGGATATCCGCGCCAGCCGAGCCCCCGCGCGGGCACCGTGCTGAGGGTGCACGTCGGGACCGATGCGCCGCAGTTCCGCATGGAGGTCTATCGCTGCGGCGCCGAGGTCGTGCTGGCCGGCAGGTCGGGGTGGCTGCCCGGCGAGAATGCCCCGCTCCACCTGCCCTTCCAGGACTGGGGCGAGCCCGGTGTCGGCCTGCGAGGGGAGCCCCTGGCGCCCTGGCCGGCCCACGACTTCCCCGTCCCCGAGGACTGGCCCTCCGGGGTCTACGTGACGGTGTTCGTCGAGGGCGACGGGCACGGCCGCGACCGGACCCACCCGGACCCCTCGACCCCCGACGGGCGGGAGGCCAGGGCGCTGTTCGTGGTGCGCCCGGCGCCCTCGGCGCGGCCGGCGCCGATCCTGTACAAGATCCCGCTGCTCACCTACCACGCCTACAATCTGATCGACGGGCAGGCTTACGACCCGGCGACGGCGCGCGGCCACTGGTGCCTGTACAACCTGCCCCGCCCGTCGGAGCTGCCGGTCGAGGTCCCCTCGGGCGTCGGGCTGCACCGGCCGGACGGCGGCACCGGGGCGACGCCGTACGACATCGCGAACTTCGATCCCTTCGATCCCACCCCCCGCCAGACCTTCGCCCAACTCCCCCGCCGCCTCCTAGAGCCGCCGCTGCGGGCGCTGCCATCCCTCGCCGGGCACCGGCGGCTCGTCGGTCTTGCGGATGAGGTACGGCGGCAGCGCCAGCGCGTGCAGGTCGGTCTTCTGCAAG
>JALYMT010000022.1 GCA_030773555.1 Actinomycetota bacterium
CCCGCAGACCCGGCCACTGTAGCGCGCCCTCGCCCGGTAGGTTGCCTGCCGTGCTGCTCTCCGACCGCGACATCCGCAAGGAGATCGAGTCCGGGCGCGTCCTGCTCGAGCCGTACGACGAGGCGATGGTCCAGCCGTCCAGCGTCGACGTACGCCTCGACCGCTTCTTCCGCGTCTTCGAGAACCACCGCTACCCGCACATCGACCCGGCCGAGGAGCAGCCCGACCTGACCCGCATGGTCGAACCGCACGGCGACGAGCCGTTCATCCTGCACCCCGGCGAATTCGTGCTCGCCTCCACGTACGAGGTCGTGACGCTCCCCGACGACGTCGCGATGCGACTGGAGGGCAAGTCCAGCCTGGGGAGGCTGGGGCTGCTGACGCACTCCACGGCTGGGTTCATCGACCCGGGGTTCAACGGCCACGTCACCCTCGAGCTCTCCAACGTCGCCACCCTGCCGATCAAGCTGTGGCCGGGCATGAAGATCGGGCAGCTGTGCCTGTTCCGCCTGTCCTCGCCCGCCGAGCACCCGTACGGGTCGGCCGTGTATGGCTCGCGCTACCAGAACCAGCGCGGCCCGACGCCGTCACGGTCCTGGCAGAACTTCCACCGCACCCGCGTCTGACCGGGCTGCCTGGGCCAGCGATCGGTGCGGCCCACCGATGCAGTCATTACTGGCGAGGATGACGTGAGCAGCCGACCCCGTCGCGGCTGCGTGGTCCGACCCCGAGGAGGCAGCACAATGACCGTTCACCTCAACCCGTACCTGAGCTTCCGCGACAACGCCCGGCAGGCGATGGAGTTCTACTCTTCCGTCTTCGGCGGCGAGCTGACGCTCAGCACGTTCGCCGACTTCCAGGCGAGCCAGGACCCGGCGGAGCAGGACAAGGTCATGCACGGGGAGCTCAAGACCGACAGCGGCCTGGTCCTGATGGGAGCCGACACCAGTATGGATCACAACCCGAGCGGCGGCTTCTCCGTCTCGCTCAGCGGCGACGACGAGAAGGAGCTGCGCAGCTACTGGGACGCGCTCTCCGGCAGCGGGACCGTCACCGTCCCGCTCGAGCGTGCTCCCTGGGGCGACACCTTCGGGATGTGCGTCGACCGCTTCGGCGTCAACTGGCTGGTCAACATCGCCGGCTCGCCGCCCCAGGGCAGCTAGGGCAGGGGGATCGCCGAGACGGTGAACGGCTCGACCGGGTCCCCGCCGTCGCCGCGCTGGTCGA
Source organism: Actinomycetota bacterium (assembly GCA_030773555.1). Lineage (GTDB taxonomy): Bacteria > Actinomycetota > Actinomycetes > JALYMT01 > JALYMT01 > JALYMT01. Next base: position 1,228 of record JALYMT010000022.1, read on the forward strand.
ACTGGCTGTTGACGAGCAGCAGCCGGTCACCGGCGATCGCCGCGGTGGTCGGGAAGCGGAAGCTCTCGGCGGTGGTCGACGAGACCGTGCGGCCCTGGCGGTAGGCCGGGGAGACCTTGACCTCGACGACGCGCTCGGCCGTGTTGCGGACGGCGTAGAGCGTGCGGTCGTCGGCCAGGTCGAGCCCGTCACCGGCGGGAAGCGGCTCGTCGAGCCGGACGCGCGTGACGGTGCGGTCGCTCAGCCGCACGCGGAACAGCGAGCCCGCGTTGCTCTGCACCACGAGGACGTAGCGCGCATCGGGGGTGGCGACGATGCCGTTGGCGTTGAAGCCCTCGCGGTACTCCAGTGCGGTGCCCCGGAAGTCGCGGAAGATCGGCAGCCGCTGCACCGTGCCCGGCTTGCACCGGGCGATGGCCGCGGCCGGGATGCGGTAGAGCACGGGCCGGATCGAGTCGGTGACGTAGACGTCGCCGTTGGGCGCGACGTCGAGGTCGTTGACGAAGGTGCGACCCGGCGTGCCGCCGAGGCCGTTGCTGAAGCGGGCGACCAGCTCGCCGCTGGTGCGGTCGTAGACCCACACCTGGCCCGTCCCGCCGCCGGCGATGATCAGCCGGTCGGCCCTCGCCTTGATGCCCACCGCGGTCGTGCGGCCGTCGCGCCCGCCGGGGAGGAACACCTCGGCACGCTTGCGGTCGACGTCGCCGCGGAACACGGTGCCGTCGGTCGTGCTGGTGACGTAGAACGTCCCGCTCAGCAGCGCGATGCCCTCGGGGAAGACGTCGCGGCCGGGCAGCTCGTACGTCGACGGCCGGCCCTCGGCCTGCGCGGCGCGGACGGGGCTCGCGGCGATCGGTGCTGCGGGTGCGCCGAAGGCGGTCGGCGTTGCGGCGGCGGCACCGGCGGCGAGCGTGCCGGCCGCGAGGGCGGCGACGAGGAAGCGGGGGGATCACATGCCGCCAGCCTGGCCCCACGTGCTTGCCGCCGCAACGTCACAGCGCGGAAGGATTCGTACGGCAGGCGTACGAATCCTTCCGCGATCGGAACGGTGGGAGGACCGGGTCAGCGGTCCGTACGGGACTCGTCGGCAAGCTGGGGGTAGTCGGCGACCTCGGTGGCGTCGGGGGTCGCGGCGACGGGTCCGACGCCGGTCTCGGACTCCGGCATGCCGCCCGCGGGCACGGAGACGCGCTCGCGCACCGAGCGCAGGAGCAGCTGCGCGACGTCGACGACCTCGACCCCCTCGCGGGCCTCCCCGGCCTGCTTCTTGCCGGTCACGGAGTCGGAGAGCATGACGAGGCAGAACGGGCAGGCGGTCGACACCACGTCCGGGTCGAGCGAGAGCGCCTCGTCGACCCGCTCGGTGTTGATGCGCTTGCCGATGCGCTCCTCCATCCACATCCGCGCGCCGCCCGCGCCGCAGCAGAAGCCGCGCTCCTTGCAGCGGTGCATCTCCTGCGAGCGCAGCCCGGGCACCGCGGCGAGCACCTCGCGCGGCGGGGTGTAGACGCGGTTGTGCCGCCCCAGGTAGCAGGGGTCGTGGTAGGTCACGAGGCCCTCGACGGGCGTGACCGGCGTGAGCCGGCCTTCCTCGACCAGGGTGCCGAGCAGCTGGGTGTGGTGGACGACCTCGTACGAGCCGCCCAGCTGCGGATACTCGTTCGCGAGGGTGTTGAAGCAGTGCGGGCAGGTGGCGACGATCTTCGTGGCGCCGGCCTCGTTCAGGGTCTCGATGTTCTGCTGGGCCAGCATCGAGAAGAGGAACTCGTTGCCGATGCGCCGCGCCGGGTCGCCGGAACAGCCCTCGCCGGGGCCGAGCACCGCGAAGCGGACGCCGGCGACGTGCAGCAGCTCGGCGAACGCGCGGGTCGTCTTCTTCGCCCGGTCCTCGAGGGCGCCGGCGCAGCCGACCCAGTAGAGGTAGTCGACCTCGGCCAGCGACTCGACCGAGTCGCCCACGACGGGCACCTCGAAGTCGAGGTCCGCGAGCCAGTCGAGCCGGGAGTTCGCGTTCATCCCCCAGGGGTTGCCCTTGTTCTCCAGGTTCTTCAGCATCGTGCCGGCCTCGGACGGGAAGCTCGACTCGATCAGGACCTGGAAGCGGCGCAGGTCGAGGACGTGGTCGACGTGCTCGATGTCGACCGGGCACTGCTCCACGCAGGCCCCGCAGGTCGTGCAGGACCACAGCACGTCGGGGTCGATGACGCCGCCCTCGGCCGCGGTGCCCACCAGTGGTCGCTCGGCCTCGGTGCGCGCCTGCTCCGGAATGCGGGCAAGGGTCGCCTCGTCGGCGTCCTCGCCGCCACCGGCGAGCAGGTACGGCGCCTTGGCGTACGCGTGGTCGCGCAGGTTGGTGATCAGCAGCTTCGGCGACAGCGGCTTGCCGGTGTTCCATGCCGGGCACTGCGACTGGCAGCGGCCGCACTCGGTGCAGGTGGTGAAGTCGAGCAGGCCCTTCCACTGGAAGTCCTCGACCTTGCCGACGCCGAAGACGTCGTCCTCGCCCGGGTCCTCGAAGTCCACTGCCTTGCCGCCGCTCATCATCGGCTGCAGCGGGCCCAGCGACACGCGGTCGTCGGGGTGGCGCTTGAACCAGATGTTCGGGAAGGCCGTGAACCGGTGCCAGGCGACGCCCATGGTGACGTTGAGCGCGATCGTGATGGCCCAGGCCATCGAGACGACGATCTTGAGGGTGGCGGCGATCAGGATGCCGGTGCGCAGAGACTCCGGTGAGAGGCCGTCGAAGAGCCGCACGAGCGGATAGGAGACCCAGTGCGCGAGGCCGTACGAGGGAACGCTGTCGGCCGCGCCGCGCAGCCCGCGCAGCACCAGGACGAGGACGGCGATGGTGAGGATCGTGTACTCGACGTAGTACGCCTTCCAGAAGCTCGACCCGGCGAACCGGCTCTTGCGCCCGGCCCGCGCGGGATGCGACAGCAGCCGGATCGCGATCAGCACCAGGATCCCGAGCAGCGTGCTGAGCGCGATGAATTCCACGAACGCCTCGTACGGCGCCCACTGGGCGAGCACCCACGGGAAGTGGAACGACGCGGAGAACAGCTCGCCGTAGGCCTCGACCAGGGTGAAGAACAGCGCGCCGAAGCCGATCATCACGAACCAGTGGGCGGCGCCGACGGCGCTCCACTTGAGCATCCGGGTGTGACCGAGCGTCTCGGTGAGCATCCGCGCCGTGCGCCGGCCCTTGTCGTTCCAGCGGGTGCCGCCGTCGGACTGGCCGAGGCGCACGACGGCGACCATCCGCGCGACGGCCTGGGTGACGAGGGCGAGCGCGACCAGGGTGACGACGACCGAGATGGTGATCGCAAGGGCTTGCATGACGAGGATGCTAAGTGGCGCTTGATGTCCACAGCGGGGTAGGACCCCGTCATGTCGGCCAATCCGAGCACCGGACCCCGCACCGTGAGCCTCGTCACCGGCGCCGAGATGCCCCTTCTCGGGCTCGGCACCTGGCAGTTGAGGGGCGATGCGGCCCGCGAGGCCGTCCTGGCCGCGCTCGACGCGGGCTACCGCCACCTCGACACGGCCACGATGTACGGCAACGAGCGCGAGATCGGGGAGGCGCTGCGCGAGAGCGGGCTGCCCCGGGAGGAGATATTTCTCACCACGAAGCTCCCCCCGCAGCAGGCCGGGCGGGAGCGGCAGACGCTCGAGGCCAGCCTCGCGGCCCTGGGTCTCGACGCGGTCGACCTGTGGCTGATCCACTGGCCGCCGGGGGGTGCGGGGGTGCCGGTGTGGCGCGCCTTCCTCGACCTGCAGGCCGAGGGCCGCACGCGGGCCGTGGGCGTCAGCAACTACAGCCCGGCCCAGATTGACGAGCTCGTCCGCGAGACCGGGGTGGCCCCGGCGGTCAACCAGATCGAGTGGAGCCCGTTCCTCTTCGACGAGGCGCGGCTCGCGCACAGCCGCGCGCAGGGCGTGGTGCTCGAGGGCTACAGCCCGTTCAAGAGCGCACGACTCGACTCGCCGGTCCTCGTCGAGATCGCCGCCCGGCACGGCAAGACTCCCGCGCAGGTCATCGTCCGCTGGCACGTCGAGCACGAGGTGGTCGTGATTCCCAAGTCCGCTCGACGGGAGCGCATCGTCGCGAATGCGGACGTGTGGGACTTCTCGCTCAGCGCGGACGATGTCGCCGCGCTGGACGCCCTGGGCCGCAGCTAGCGCGATGACCCGGAAGGCACCATGACAGGAACTGCGGTGACCCTGCCGACGGGGGTGACGCTCGCCGGGCGCCACGTCCGGCTGGACCTGCTGACCGAAGCCGACGCCGATGAGCTGCACCCCCTGCTTGCGGACCCCGAGACCTACGCGAACGGGTACGTCATGCACCGGCGCCCCACCTCGGCAGCGGACGCGCGGACGCTCGTACGCGAGCGGTTCCTCGCGCAGCAGGGACGGGTGGACGGCCGCGGCGGGGGCCGCCTGGCGTACGCGGTGCGGCTCGCTGCCGACGGCGTGCTGGGTGCCGCCGGGACGCTGGTCGGCACGTCCTCGCTGCTCGAGGCCGACGTGCACAACGAGCGCATCCACCTGGCACGCTGTACGGGCAGCGGTGGTGGGGAACCTCGGTCAATCCTGAGGCCAAGTTGCTGCTGCTGACGCACTGCTTCGAGGACTGCGGCTACGGCCGGGTCAAGATCCAGACGGACGCGCTGAACGTGCGCTCCCAGGCGGCCATCGCCAAGCTCGGCGCCCGCCGCGAGGGCGTGCTCCGCCGCGACATGAAGCGCGAGGACGGCACCTTCCGCGACTCCGTCGTCTTCAGCATCCTCGAGGACGAGTGGCCGGCGGTGAAGGCGGGACTGCGGGCCCGGCTGAATTCGGGTGCCGAGGGCGCAGGGGAGAGGTGACGGCCGGGGTCAGCGCCCCAGGGGGCGATCCGCGTCCTGCGCCGGCTGCTCCCGGGCCGACGCCGGCTTCTCCCAGACCGAGACGTGTTGCCTGCTGTCGCTCGTGAAGGGCGCGCGCCGCCAGTCGCTCCAACGCTCGCGCAACGTCAGCCCCGCGATGCGCGCCATGAGGTCGAGCTCCGACGGCCACACGTAGCGGAACGGGGTGGAGACGACGTCGACCCGGCCGTCCCTGACGTGGTAGTGGTGGGAGACCAGCCCCTGGTTCGCGACGTCGTACTCGTCGAAGCCGAGCCGCTCCGGCGTCGCCGCGAACGGGCGGATCGCCTCGCCGGGTGGGAGCCCGCGCAGTCGGGGGACGTTCACCTCGATGACGAAGCAGCCCCCCGGTTCCAGGTGGTCCGCGACGTTGCAGAAGCAGGGCACCTGCTCGTCCTGCGTGGTCAGGTTGACGATCGTGTTGAACACGAGATAGGCGAGCGGAAATCTCTGCGGCACCGTCGTGCGGGCGAAGTCGCCTTGCGTGACGGTGATCCGCTCGGCTCCGGGTTTGGCCCGCAGCCGCTCGATCATCGCCGTCGACAGGTCGATGCCGTGCACGGGGATGCCGCGCCGGCTGAGCGGCAGGGCGATGCGACCGGTCCCGACGCCCAGCTCGAGGGCGCCGCCGCTCCGGGCCAGGTCGGCGAGGAAGTCCACCGCGGGCTCGACGACACGGGGATCGAACATCTCGGCCTCGTCCGCGTCGTATCGCTCGGCGACGCGCTCCCCGAAGTGGTCCACTGGCACCGCCGCACGGTCGCACGGTCGCCCCGTTCCGCGCCACCGAGAAGAAGAACGTGCCGGTCCCCCGAGCCGACGAAGAATCGCCGACGAAGAACACCGGTGCAAGATCGAGAGGACGGGCCCTAGAAGATCAGGCCGGCCAGCCACCGCAGCAGCGGGATGACCACGACCGGTGCGGTGAGCACGACCAGCCCGAGCAGCACGAGCCCGGCCACGATGCGCACACGCAGGGCCGGGCCGCCGTCGGGGTTCCGCAGGGCGCGCAGCATGACGTCGAGCGTACGGGTGCTCAAGCAATGGCGTCGCCGCAACCGATGCGCGGAGGGACACCCCGTCCCCAACCTGCGAGGTCCGCGTGCGCCGCTCCCGGGCCCTTCCCGCGCTCCTCGTCGGGGGCGTGGGAGCCGCGGCGCTCCTCGTCGGCCCGCCCCTGCCCGCCGGGTCCCTGCCCGCCGGGTCCCTGCCCGCCGGGTCCCTGGCCGGCCCGGCGCCCGCGGCTCCGGCGGCTTCGGACTCCCCGTTCACCCCGCCCGCCCCCGGCGGCTCGCGCCTGCTGGTGGCCGAGCGGCCGCCCGCACCCGACCCCTCCGGAATCCCCGCCGACCGGCAGCGGCCGCCCGAGGAGACGGCGCGCGAGTTCCTCGGGGCCCACGGCGGGTCGCTGGGCGTCCGCCGTCCGGGTGAGGAGCTGCGGGCGGAGCGGACCCTGCCCGCCGGGCCCGGCCGTTCCGTGGTGCGCTACCGGCAGCTGCGCGGGGGCCTACCCGTCGTCGGCGGTCAGGTCGTCGTGGCGGTGCAGGACGGCGCCGTACGCACGGTCAACGCCGAGACGACTGCCGAGACGACTGCCGAGACGACCGCCGCGCCGGCAGCGACGCCCGGGAGCACCCTGGGGACCCCCGCGCCGGCCTCCTCGGCCGACGCGCGCCGCGGGGCGCTCACCTCGGTCGCCCGGGCCCATCGCGTGCCCGCGGCGGACCTGTCGGCGGCGGAGCCGACGCGGTGGTTCTACGACCCGGCGCTGCTCGGCGCGCCCGACCCCCTCGGTGCCCGGGAGGTCTGGCGGGTCGAGGTGAGCACGCGCGCGGCCAGCGGGCACGTGCGAGACGTCGTCCTGATCGACGCCCGCACCGGGGGGATGGCGCTGCGCTATCCCGAGAACCCGCACGCGGCGCCGGCACGGCTGTGCGACCTCCGCGACCGGCAGGTCAGCGACGCCGAGCTGCGCTGCGCTGACGGCCACACCGACCACGACGAGGCCCGCCCGCCCGGAGCGGAGACGGCTCCCGAGGTGTCCCGGGCGTGGGCCAACCTGGGCGCGACCTACGACTTCTACGCCGGCCTCGGCCGGCTGGGGGTGGACGGCGGCAACGCGGGGGTGCGCGCGACCGTGCGGGTGGGTGGCCTCTGCGACGCGTCGGGATCGTGCGAGCGCTTCCTCAACGCCTACTGGGATCCGCGGGCGCAGCAGGCGGTCTTCGGCACCGGGCTGGCGGGCGCCGACGACGTCGTGGCGCACGAGCTGACGCACGGTATCGAGCACACCGCCGACCTGATCTACGCCTTCGAGTCGGGCGCGATCAACGAGTCGCTCGCCGACGTGATGGGCGAGCTCGTCGACCTGCGTACGCCGGACCGTGGCCGGCGCTGGCAGCTGGGCGAGGACAGCTCGATCGGGGCGCTGCGGGACCTGTCCGACCCCACGGCCAGCCCGGCCGGAGCTCAGCCCGACCGCATCACCAGCCTGCGCTGGCTCGCCCACGACCCGTGGTTCGCCGACAGCGGCGGCGTCCACGTCAACAGCGGGGTCGGCAACAAGGCGGCCGCGCTGATCGTCGACGGGGGCAGCTTCAACGGACGCACGGTGGCCGGCGTCGGGCCCGTCAAGGCCGCCGCGCATCTACTACACCACTCTGCAGCTGCTGACCGAGGGCAGCAACTACGCCGACCTCGCCCGGCTGCTGCCCCAGGCCTGTCGCGACGCCCTGGGGATCGACGGCATCACCGAGGCCGACTGCTCCTCGGTGCGGGCCGCGGTCGCCGCGACCGAGATGGCGCTGCGTCCCCGCGAGCGCGGCGCCGCCGAACCGAAGTGCCCGGTGGGGCGCGACTGCGCGCCGGGCGGCCGGCTACG
>JALYMT010000023.1 GCA_030773555.1 Actinomycetota bacterium
CCTGGCGGCTGTCGCCGCCGGCGACGACCTGCACGTAGGCGTCGCCCATGGGCACCGCGTCGGCGAACAGCCGACGCACCTCGGGCAGGTCCGGCGCGGGCGCGGCGACCACCACGAGCCGCACCGGGCGCGCCCGGGCGAGGGCCCGCACGGAGTGCACCAGCATCGGGCTGCCGCCCAGCGGTCGCAGCGCCTTCGGGAGGCCGGGCCCGAGGCGGGCGCCCCTGCCGGCCGCCGGCACGATCGCCGCGGTCGTCCCACCGACGGCCCGGTCACCGCCCGCGGCGCTCAGGAGGAGAGGACCTCGTCGAGCAGCGCCTCGGCCTTGTCCTCGTTGGTCTGCTCCGCGAGCGCGAGCTCGGAGACCAGGATCTGACGGGCCTTGGCGAGCATCCGCTTCTCGCCGGCGGACAGGCCCCGGTCCTTGTCACGGCGCCACAGGTCGCGCACGACCTCGGCGACCTTGATCACGTCACCGGAGGCGAGCTTCTCGAGATTGGCCTTGTAGCGCCGGGACCAGTTGGTCGGCTCCTCGGTGTACGGAGCGCGCAGCACCTCGAAGACGCGGTCGAGGCCGTCCTGGCCCACCACGTCGCGAACCCCGACCAGGTCGACGTTCTCCGCCGGGACCCGCACCGTGAGATCGCCCTGAGCGACCTTGAGGACGAGGTAGAGCTTGTCCTCCCCACGGATCGTGCGCGTCTCGATCGCCTCGATGAGCGCGGCCCCGTGGTGCGGATAGACGACGGTCTCGCCGACCTGAAAACTCATGTGTTCGGCCCCTTTCCCCGGTCGAGGGTAACACGGGAGGAGCAGCCGGCGGGGTCCTCTTGTCCGCGTTGTCGCAGGTCAGCGCCCTAGTTGGCCCTTGACAGGACGGTCCGGACGTGGTTCGCGGGCGCGACAGGGGTAGTAGCGCGGAGCTAGGCTGCCGCCTGCACGCCTGCCCCCGACGCCCCTGCTTGACGAGGAGACCGTGGTGAGCCGCTTCCGTCGTCCGGCGCTGGCCGTCCTGCTCGCCGGGGCGCTGCCCCTGACCGCGGCCTGCGGGGCCGGCTACGACGCCGGGACGCAGAAGTACTACGCCCCCGCTGACGGCGTGCTGAAGGTCCAGGGCCACATCCGCATCCTGAACCTGATGGTCGTCGCCCCGCCCGAGGGCAGCAGCGACGCGATCATCTCCGTGACGCTGGCCAACGACGACGTGCTGCCGGACACCGTCACCGAGATCACCACCGCCGCCGGGCAGGCCGAGATCCAGGGCCCCCGCGAGGTGCCCGCCGGGAGCACGCTGGCCTTCGGGAGCCCCTCCGCCGAGAGCCGCGCCGTGATCCGCGGCTTCACCGCCCCCGTGGGGGGCAGCGTGACGCTGACGTTCCGCTTCGCGCGCAACGGCGCGGTGGAGGTCGCCACCGTGGTCGTCCCGAGCACCGGCTACTACTCGGGCTTCGTCGTCACTCCCACCCCCGGGGCATCGATGCCCGAGAACGTCCCGGGCGAGACTCCCGCTCCCGACGCGGCCCAGAGCGGCAGCCCGCGGCCCAATCCGGCCGTGCCCGCCCCGGCGTCCGGTGGTGGCCTGCCCTCCGGCACCGAGTCCCGGCCCTGACGTCGCGGCCCTGACGTCCCGGTCCTGACGTCGCGGCCCTGACGTTCCGGCCTCGGCGTCGCGGCCCGGCTACCGCTCGAACTTGTAACCCAGGCCGCGCACCGTCACCAGGTGCCGGGGCTGGGCGGGGTCCTGCTCGACCTTGGCCCGGAGCCGCTTGACGTGCACGTCGAGGGTCTTGGTGTCGCCGACGTAGTCCGAGCCCCACACCCGGTCGATCAGCTGGCCGCGGGTGAGGACCCGCCCGGCGTTGCGCAGCAGCACCTCGAGCAACTCGAACTCCTTGAGGGGCAGCTGCACCGGGGAGCCGTCGACGCTGACGACGTGGCGGTCGACGTCCATCCGCACCGGACCTACCTCGAGGGCGGCCGGGGCGGTGTCCTCGGGCTCGCTGCCCCGGCGCAGGACGGCCCGGATCCGGGCGACGAGCTCCCGCGAGGAGAAGGGCTTGGTGACGTAGTCGTCGGCCCCGAGCTCGAGCCCCACCACCTTGTCGATCTCGGCGTCCTTCGCGGTCAGCATGATCACGGGGACGCTGGAGCGGCTCCGTAGCTGCCGGCAGACCTCGTTGCCGGACAGGCCGGGCAGCATCAGGTCGAGCAGCACCAGGTCGGCACCGCCGCGGTCGAACTCCTCCAGAGCGGCGGGCCCGGTGTCGGCCAGCGCGACCTCGAAGCCCTCCCGGCTCAGCATGTAGGACAGGGCGTCGCTGAAGGACGGCTCGTCTTCCACGACGAGGATCCGGGTCACGATGAAACCTTCCGTTCGAGGAGCGGAGCGCCCGCTGGCACCCGCCGCGGCAGTCGCAGGGTGAACGTCGAGCCCGACCCCTCGACGCTCCACACCCGCACCTCGCCGCCGTGGTTCTCGGTGATGTGCTTGACGATCGACAGCCCGAGCCCGGTGCCGCCGGTCGCCCGGGAGCGGGCCGGGTCGACGCGGTAGAAGCGCTCGAAGATGCGCTGGAGGTCGCTGCCGGGGATCCCCATGCCCTGGTCGGTCACGCTGATCTCCACCAGGCCGTCGCGGGTGGAGCGCACCCCCACCGCCACCCGGGTGTGCTCGGCGCTGTAGCTGACGGCGTTGTCGACGAGGTTGCGCAGCGCGGTCACGAGCTGATCCTTCTCCCCGAGCACGGTCAATCCCCGCTCCCCTCCGGCCAGCAGCGAGATGGACTTGGCCGCGGCCGCCGGTCCGACGCGCTCCATCGCCTCCTCGACGACCTCGTCGACCGCGACCACCTCCGCCTCCTGCAGCGGGTCGGTGCCCTGGAGCTCGGAGAGGACGATGATCTCCTGCACCAGCTGGGAGAGCCGGGCGGCCTCGTACTGCATCCGGCCGGCGAAGCGGTTGATCGCCTCGGGGTCGTCACGGGCGTCCGACACCGCCTCGGCGAGCAGGGACAGCGCGCCGACCGGGGTCTTGAGCTCGTGGCTGACGTTCACGACGAAGTCCCGGCGGACGGCGTCGACGCGCAGCGCCTCCGTACGGTCCTCGACCAGCATGAGGACGAGCCCGCCGCGCAGCAGGGCGGCCCGGGCGGCGACCGCGAGGGCCCGGGCGCCGAAGGGGCCGGTGGCCAGCTCGACGTCGGCCTCGCGCACCTGCCCGTCGCGGCGGACCTCGCGGGCCAGCTCGCGCAGCGGCGCACTGGTGACCCGGCCGTTGCGCACCAGCCCGAGGGTGTGCGCACCCAGAGTCGCCTGCACCACGACGTCCGAGGCGTCGAGGAGCACCGCTGTCACGCCGAGCGCGGCGAGCACGTCGCTCACCTCCACGGACGCCCGCCACACCTCCGCGGGCGGCTTGGCGGCGAGGGAGGGACGACGGGGGCGCCGCGACCGGAACGGCCTCGTCGTCCGCCAGCCCCCCAGGAACCCGGGGACCAGGACGCCCAGGAGGAGACCGAGGACGACGCCGAGGACGACGCCGAGGACGACGCCGAGTTCCTGGCCGACGCTCCAGCTGCCATTCGGGTCCACGGCAGCCGATGGTAGGCAGCGCGTGCAGGAGTAACTTGTGCACAAGGTGCGGTCGGCCTGCGCGTCGCCGTACGTTCATCCGCTCGTCACGCCCCGTTCGGGGTGCGGTCGGGCCGGGGCAACCGGGGGCCTGGCAGGGTAGGCCGAGGAGGACGCATGAGAGACGCTTTTCACGAGGAACTCGACGCCATCAACGACGAACTGGTCGAGATGACCCGGCTGGTCGGATCAGCGATGGCGCGCGCCTCCACCGCCCTGATCGACGCCGACCTCGCCCTCGCCGAGAGCGTGATCGCCAACGACGACGTGGTCGACAAGATCCGCGACGACCTCGACCAGCGGACGTTCGACCTGCTCGCGCGCCAGCAGCCGGTGGCGACCGACCTGCGCCTGCTCGTCGCGACCCTGCGCATCAGCGCCGATCTCGAGCGCATGGGTGACTACGCGCGCCACGTCGCGAAGGTGGGCCGGCGCCGCTATCCGCAGCGGGCCGTGCCCGCCGAGTACGCCTCCACCATCGTGGAGATGAGCCAGGCCGCGACCCGCATCGTCGCCAAGTGCGGCAGCGTGATCGCGTCGAAGGACGTCAAGGTCGCGCTGGAGCTCGAGAGCGACGACGACATCATGGACGACCTGCAGCGCACGCTCTACACCCAGCTCATCGAGGACCGTGACTCGGTGGCCATCGAGACGGCCATGGACCTCACCCTCGCCGGGCGCTACTACGAGCGCTTCGCCGATCACGGCGTCTCGGTGGCCCGGCGCGTGGTCTACCTGGTCACGGGCGAGCGGGCGGCGGAGTTCGCGGCGGTCCGGGCCGGCTAGCTCCTGAGGGTCAGCGGCCCTGGTTCTGCACCGCCTCGATGGCGGCGGCCGCGGCCGCCGGGTCGAGGTACTCCCCGCCGCGCACCACGGGCCGCAGGTCGGCGTCGAGGCGGTAGAGCAGCGGGATGCCGGTGGGGATGTTCAGCCGGGCGATGTCGTCGTCGCTGATGCGGTCGAGGTGCTTGACCAGGGCGCGCAGCGAGTTGCCATGCGCCGCGATGAGCACGACCCGGCCCACCCGCAGCTCCGGCACGATGACGTCGTACCAGTAGGGCAGCAGCCGCACGACGACGTCGCGCAGGCACTCGGTGCGCGGCAGGGCCTCGCTCGGCAGGCTCAGGTAGCGCGGGTCGCCGATCTGGCTGTACTCGCTGTCGTCGGGCAGCCGCGGGGGCGGCACGTCGTACGAGCGCCGCCACAGCGCGAACTGCTCCTCCCCGAACTGCTCGAGGGTCTGCTTCTTGTCCTTGCCCTGCAGGGCGCCGTAGTGGCGCTCGTTGAGCCGCCAACTGCGCTGCACCGGCACCCAGAGCCGGTCGGCGGTGTCGGAGGCGATCTCCGCCGTGCGGATCGCCCGGCGCAGCAGCGAGGTGAACACGACGTCGGGGAGCACCCCGTGCTCGCGCAGCAGCTGCCCGCCCCTGCTGGCCTCGGACTCGCCCTCGGGGGCCAGGCCGACATCGACCCAGCCGGTGAAGAGGTTCTTCGCGTTCCACTCGCTCAGGCCGTGCCGCAGCAGCACGAGCGTGGGTGAGACGTCGGCCTGGCTGGGCACCGCGGGCGGATTGGGCGTCGACATGGCCGGGAGCGTAGCGACGGGGGCCGCTGACCGGCCAGCAGCTAGCCGCGCTCCACGAGGTGGGCGAAGGCGGCGAGGTTGGCGGTGGACTCGCCGCGGCGGCGCCGCCACTCCCACTCGCGGCGGATCGCGGTGGGGAAGCCGAGCTCGAGGATCGGGTTGAAGGCGCCGTCGGCGAGCTCCAAGACGCTGCCGAGCAGCCGGTCGAGCTCCTCGCCCACAGCCGTGGCGTGCGGCAGCTTGCCGACGAGGTAGATGTCGCCGAGATGGTCGACGGCGAAGCTCACGGCGTAGGACCGGGCGTTGCGCTCCAGCAGCCAGCGGTAGACCTGCTCGCGGTTCTCGTCAGGGGCCCGGGCGACGAAGGCGTTGACCGACACTCCGTGCCGGCCGACCACCAGCGAGCAGGTCGTGCGCAGCTTGCGCTCGCCGGGCAGGGTGACCGTGAAGGTGCCCGGCGGCCCCTCCTCGAATTCCAGGCCGTCGCCGCGCCCCTGCAGGGCGGCGAGCGCCTCGCGTACAGCCGCCGGCAGCGCGAACGGATCGCTCATCGGCCGACCGCGAGCGCCCGCCCGGCCGTGCGCGCGAACAGGTTCTCCTGCGTCGCGTCGGCGTAGACCCCGGCGATCGCCGCGGCCGTGCCCGACCAGCCGAAGTGCTGCGCGTGCGCGAGAGCGCCTGCGCTCAGCTCGGCGCGTCGGGCGGGATCGGCCAGGAGCCCCGCGAGGACACGGGCCCAGTCGGCCGGGTCGTGTCCGGCGACGAGCAGCCCGGAGACGCCGTCGCGGACCGCGGTCGGCAGCCCGCCCACCGCAGCGGCCACCACCGGGGTGCCGCACGCCTGGGACTCGATCGCGACCAGCCCGAACGACTCGTTGTAGGAGGGCACCACGGTGAGGTCGGCCGCCCGGAACCAGTCGGGCAGCACCCCGCGGCCGACCGGCTTCTCCAGCCGCACCACGTCGGCGATGCCGAGGCCGGCCGCCAGCTTCTGCAGCGACTCGGGCTCGTCGAGCCCGCTGCCGCTCGGCCCGCCGACGACCGCGACGACCAGGCGCTCCCGCAGCGCCGGGTCGGTGGCCAACAGGCGGGACACCGCGTGCAGCAGCACGTCGGGCGCCTTGAGCGGCTGGATGCGGCCGACGAACAGCAGCACGGTGGCCGCGGCCGGCAGGCCCAGGAGCGCCCGCGCGGCGGACCGGTCGCCGGGACGGAACCGGGCGAGGTCGACCCCCGGTGGGATGGGAACGACGCGCGCCGGATCGGCTCCGTACAGCTCGACGAGGGCGCGCGCCTCGGCCGCGGTGTTCGCGACCAGGCGGTCCGCGGCCGCCACCACCTGCGCCTCGCCGATGATGCGGGCGACCGGCTCGGGCACGTCACCGGCGGCCAACGCGGCGTTCTTGACCTTCGCCACCGTGTGCATGGAGTGCACGAGCGGCACGTTCCAGCGCTCCGCGGCCAGCCAGCCCACCTGCCCGGAGAGCCAGTAGTGCGAGTGCACCAGGTCGAAGTAGCCAGGCTCGCGCTGCGCCTCGACGCGCAGCACCCCCGCGGTGAACGCGCACAGCTGGGCGGGCAGGTCGTCCTTCGAGAGCCCCTCGTACGGCCCCGCCGTAACGTGCCGCACGGCGACCCCGTCGACGAGCTCGACGACGGGCGGCGCGTCACTGCTCGTGGCCCGGGTGAACACCTCCACCTCGGTGCCCAGGGTGGCCAGGCGCTTGGCCAGCTCCACGACGTAGACGTTCAGCCCGCCCGCGTCACCGGTGCCGGGCTGGTCAAGGGGGGAGGTGTGCACCGAGAGCATGGCCACCCGGCGGGGGGCACGCCGACGCCGGGGGACTCTCGCCACGCCGCGCCTCCCGCCGATCGTTCCTGCCGCAATGAACCCCGGCCCCAATCCCCGGATTCCCCGCCGTGAATCGCCGGCGGTGACGGGCCGCGCCGATCTGCGACGATGCGGGGATGGCGAACGCCGGCGGGACGAGCAGGGGCACCGCAGTCGTGACGGGCGCGAGCAGCGGCATCGGCGCCGCTACGGTGCGGCGCCTGGTCCGCGAGGGCTTCGACGTCGTGGCCGCCGCCCGGCGCAAGGAGCGCCTCGACGAGCTCGCCGCCGAGACCGGCGCGCACCCGATCACCTGCGACATCACCGCCGATGACTCCGTGGCGGCGCTCGCCGACGCCGTGCGCGAGTGCACGGTGCTGGTCAACAACGCCGGCGGCGCGTTCGGGCTCGACCCGATCGCGGCCGCCGACGTCGAGGACTGGCGGGCGATGTACGACGTCAACGTGCTCGGCACGCTGCGGGTCACCCGCGCGCTGCTGCCCGCCCTGGTCGCCAGCGGTCGCGGGCACGTCGTGGTGATGGGCTCTACAGCCGGACGCGTCGTCTACGAGGGCGGCGGGGGCTACACGGCGGCCAAGCACGGGCTCGCGGCGTTCGCCGAGACGCTGCGCCTCGAACTCAACGGCTCGCCCGTGCGGGTGACCGAGATCGCGCCCGGCATGGTGCGTACCGACGAGTTCTCGCGCGTGCGCTTCGCCGGCGACGTCGAGCGCGCCGAGGCGGTCTACGCCGGCGTGGCCGAGCCCCTGACCGCCGACGACGTGGCCGACTGCGTCGCCTTCTGCGTGACCCGCCCGCCGCACGTGGACGTCGACCTGCTCGTCGTCAAGCCGCTCGCGCAGGCCGCTGCGCACAAGGTGCACCGGGTGCACTGAGCGCGTCTGGGTGCACGAAGCGCGTCTGGGTGCACCGAGCGCGTCAGCCCAAGGCGGCGGCGAACGCGTCGTACACCGGCTGGGAGAACAGCACGAAGCGCAGCTCCTCGACCCGGGTGGGTGCCGCCCGCACGGTCGCGACCGCGATCCGGGCCGCGTCCTCGAGCGGCCAGCCGTACGCGCCCGCGGAGATCGCGGGAAACGCGACCGTACGCGCGCCGAGCTCGTCGGTCACCCGCAGCGACTCGCGGTAGGCCGAGGCCAGCAGCGGCGAGCGGTCCTCGCGCGAGCTGTGCACCGGGCCCACGGCGTGGATGACCCAGCGCGCGGGCAGCCGCCCCGCCGGCGTGGCGACGGCCTGCCCGGTCGGCAGGCCCTCGGGCAGCGTCGTCTCGCGCAGGCGCCGGCAGGCGGCGAGGATCTCCGGCCCGCCGCGGCGGTGGATCGCGCCGTCCACACCACCGCCGCCCAGCAGCGTGGAATTGGCGGCGTTGACGACCGCGTCGACGTCCTGCTCGGTGAGGTCCCCGAGGACCAAGGAGAGCTCCATGCCGCCTCCCCTTCCCCCCGCGCACGGCGCCGGCACGACCGTTACCGTGTCGCGCCATGGCCACCGAGCTGTACCTCATCCGCCACGGCGAGTCCGTGCCGAACGTGCAGCCCGTGATCGGCGGCATGCGCGGCGACGCCGGTCTGACTCCGCTCGGCCGGGAGCAGGCCGGCTTGCTCGAGAACCGGCTGCGCGCCGAGGGGCTGCGCACCGACGCCCTGTACGCCAGCACGCTGCCGAGAGCGCTCCAGACGGCGGCCTACGTCGAACGGGCGCTGGGCGTGCCGGTGATCCCCGCCGACGACCTGCACGAGCTGCGTCCCGGGGAGGCCGACGGCCTGTCGGTGGAGCAGTGGCGGGCGACGTACGGCGGCTTCGACGGGCCGATGGCGCTTATCGACCCCTTCCGCCCCTTCTCGCCGGGCGGCGAGAGCTGGGCGACGTTCCTCGTCCGGGCGGGCGCGGCGCTGCGCGGCCTGGTCGTACGCCACCCGGACTCGACCGTGGTGGCGGTCTGCCACGGCGGCGTCCTCGAGGCGTCGTTCTTCCTGGCCTTCGGGCTGGGCGCGACCGGCAACCGCGTCGCCTTCGCCCCGCTGAACACCAGCATCACGCACTGGCGCTACATAGCGGGCCCCGAGGGCCGCGACCGCTGGACGTTGGTGACCTTCAACGACGCCGCGCACCTGCAGGTGGCCCGCGTGCCGGCCGAGCCGCCACGCGCCGCCGTACCGTCGCGCGCCGACGAGGACTGAGGGTCGACCCGCGGCACCCTGGGGCGCCGTACCAGGCGTACGAATTGCCTGGGGCGGGGCTACCAGGGGCCGTAGGGGCCCGAGTTGCTGCGGCCGCCGGAGCCACCCACCTGCCGCAGGGCGGGTCGGGCGTCGACGACGTAGACGAGCGCGGCGATCGTGCCCAGGATGCCCAGCAGCCCGAGCCCGCCGCCGATGAAGAGGACCACGAGCAGCGCGAGCCCGAGGATGATCAGCCAGAACTTCTTCGTCTGCTTGTCGGCGGCCACGTAGGCCTGCTGCCGGCGTAGCGATGCGTCGATGAAGGCGAAGGCGATCAACACCAGCTGCGCCAGCCCGATAAGGGCGCTGATGCCTCCGGTGAGGCTGAACACGTTGAAACCCACGAGCCCAGCCTAGGCCCTGTCCAGCCGGTCGGAGGTCGCCGAGCGCAGCGGGCCCGGCAGCCCCCCACCGGCGGGGCGTCCGCGGGAATCGGCCGGACGGGCTCACCCGGCGCCGGCGCCCCCCGGCGCGCTCGGGGGCTCGGGGAGGACGTCGCCGTCTCCAGGGCCGGGGGCGGCCGCGGCGGTGGCACCGGCCGTCGCGTTCTCCTGCCGGAAGGAGGCGTAGATGTCGAGCAGCACCCGCTTCTGGCGCTCGGTGAGCCCGCCGTCGCCGATGATCGCGGCCGTCACCTGCGGATCACTGTCGCGCTCGTCGAGCAGGCCGGCGCGGACGTGCAGCGAGTCGGCCGAGATCCGCAGGGCCTTCGCGAGCTGCTGGAGGATCTCCGCGCTCGGCTTGCGCAGCCCCCGCTCGATCTGGCTGAGGTAGGGGTTGGGCACCCCGGCGGCTTCGGCGAGCTGGCGCAGCGAGAACTCCGCGATGCGCCGCTGCTCCCGGAGATACTCCCCGAGGGGACCTACGTTGCGACGGGCCACAGGGCGCATTGTGCCCCCGTCGGCACCGGGCCTGACCCGGCCGCGCCTGGGGTAGGGGGCCGGGCTACGGGTCCGGGCCAGGGTCGGACCGGGAGCAGCGAGAAGGGGACGCCGATGAGCGAGCAGGGCGGCACGGAGCCGGAGCTGGAGTCGGGGATGGGCGGCGCCGACACCGGCGGCGACCCCGACGCGGTCAGCCCGGCGGGCATCACCGAGGCCGAGGCCCGGGAGGTCCTCGAGCAGGTCGGCGGGGGCGAGGAGTCTCCCGAGCAGCCGACGGCCTGAGCCCGGCCTGAGCCCGGCCTGGGCCCGGCCTGAGCACCTAGAGCAGCGCCCGCACCTCGCCGACCCGGCGGCCGCCGCCCAGCACGGGCAGCACCGCGAGTTCGTCGAGGCCGGGGGCGTCGACCCCGAGCCGGCGCAGCGCGGCGACGAGCACGGGCATCCGGGCGCGGGCCGACCCGTCGAGGATCTTCAGCGCGACCGCGCGCCCGTCCGCGGTGGCCGCGGCGTACACCCCGTCGGCGCCGTCCTTCGCGATCAGCCCGGGCACGGCCCGGATCAGCGCGGTGACGTCGCGGCCGCTGCCCCCCAGGTGCAGCGGGTGACGCCGCATCGCCTCGGCGACCTGGTGCTCGTCGGTGCCCGCGGGGGCCGTGGCGATGGCGGCGAAGGCCCGCGCCAGCCCCCGCAGCCGCAGCGCGAAGACCGGTGCGCCGCAGCCGTCCACCCCCACCGCGGCCACCGGCTCGCCGGCGAGCTCCTCGGCCACCTCGCGCAGGCGCACCTGCAGCGGGTGGTCAAGATCGCGGTAGGTCTCCAGCGGCCAGTCGTTGACCGTGCAGGTGGCGAGCATGCCGGCGTGCTTGCCGGAGCAGTTCATGGCCACGGGCGCGCGTCCGTGGCCGGCGCCCAGCCAGTCGGCCTGCGCCTGCTCGCCGATCGGCAGGTCGGGTGGGGTGCGCAGCGCGCCCTCGTCGAGCCCGGCGGCGGCGAGGATGCGACGCACCCCCTCCAGGTGCACCGGCTCACCGGAGTGGCTGGCGGTCACCAGCGCGATCAGCTCGTCGGGCAACCCGAGGCAACCCAACCCGCAGCGCAGCATCCCCACGGTCTGCAGCGGCTTGTTCGACGAGCGGGGGAAGATCGCGGAATCGGGGTCGCCGGCAGCGACAGCGAGGGCCCCGTCGGCGTCGAGGCCGGCCACGGCGCCGGCGTGGTAGCTCTCCGCGAAGCCGGAGCGCACCACCTCGGCGAGCACGGGCGCCGGCGCGGACGTCAAGACCTGGTCGCGGATCTCGGGGTGGCGACGACGTCAGGGACCGGTGAGCAGGTCGTCGACCCGCGCCGCGCCCTCCTTGTAGCGCCGCCCGATCTCGGCGGTGCAGGCGTCCATCACCTGCTGCACCTGCCGGCGGTCGCGCGACACCTCCTCCTCCATCTCGCGCAGGCGGGCATGCGCCGCGCGCAGCTCGTCGTCAGCGCGGGCGCCCAGGTCGCCGGCGGACGGGTCGGGCGCCGCCTGCTCCACCTGGCTGCGCCGCTCGTCGACCGCCGACGGCTCGACAGTGAGGAAGCGCCCCGACCCGTGCGACGAGCGACCCCGGTCGGCGAGGATCTCGGGCAGCCGCTCCACCAGCCCACCGTCGCCCGCCGTGCCCGTCGGCTCCGGCCCGCCCGCCCGGCGGGCGAGCTCGGCCGAGACGATGTCGAGCCGGCCCTGCAGCAGCCGGCGCAGGTAGGACAGGTCGACCTCCTCCTGCTCGGCCTCCCGCCGGCGCTCGCGTACCTTCTCGAGCGGGCGCTCGCGCAGCCCGTCGAGGAAGTCCCCGGCGAGCACGCGCTCCACGCCCTGCCGCCCCGCACCCGTCGCGTTCATGCCGATCCTCCCAGCTGGGCGGGCTCGGCCCGCCCGGCAGTCCGCTCGGAGGACGCTCCTCCGCGGTCTCGTACGCCCAGCAGCGCGCGCGCCTCGTCCGGGGTCATCGGCGGGCGCTGGGCGAGGACGGCCAGGGCGGCCGCCCGCTCGACCAGCTGCGCGTTGTCGCGCACGGGCGAGCCCTTCGCGAACGTCAACGTGTCCTCCATCCCGACCCGCAGGTGCCCGCCGGCCGACAGCGCGGCGAGCGCGACGGGCAGTGTCGTACGTCCCACGCCCGTCGCCGACCACGACGCGCCGGGGGGCAGGGCCTCGACGACCGCAGCCAGGGCCGTCAGCGTCCCCGGCATGCCGCCGGGCACCCCTATCACCAGGTCGCAGTGCACCGACCCCCCGGACGGGGCGCCGTAGGTGTCGAGCAGCCGGTGCAGGGTCGTGACGTGACCCAGGTCGAACAGCTCGAACTCGGGCACCACCTCGCACTCCTGCGTGCGGCGGTAGAGCGCCGAGACGAACGGCCACGGGTTGAGGAAGACGTCGTCGCCGAAGTTGACGGTGCCGCAGGTGAGCGAGCACGAGTCGGGCTCGGCGTCGAGCACGCGCAGCCGGGGCTCGAAGCCGTCGTGCACGCTGCCTCCGGTGGAGAGCTGCACGACCAGGGGAGTCGACTCACGCAGCGCCGCGACGGTCGCCCGCAGCAGCCCGAGGTCGAGGGTGGGCCGGGCCTCGGCGTCGCGCACGTGCACGTGCACCATCGCCGCGCCCGCGGCCTCGCAGGCCCGAGCGCTCGCCACCAGCTCCTCGAGGGTCACCGGCAGCGCGGGCACGTCGACCTTGGCGGTCTCGGCCCCGGTCGGCGCGACCGTGATGAGGGTGCCGGCCGCGCTCATGGCTGTCATCGTCGCACGGGCAGACTCCTCCCCGTGCGAGCTGTGGTGCAGCGGGTCAGCGAGGCGAGCGTGCGGGTCGACGGACGGATCGTGGGCCGGGTCGACGCCGGGGGCAGCGGGGGGCAGGCCCTGTGCGTGCTCCTCGGCGTGACCCACGACGACACCGCGGAGCGGGCCGGGCGGCTGGCCGCGAAGATCTACGAGCTGCGGATCCTCGACGGCGAGCGCTCCGCCGCCGAGCTCGGCGCGCCCGTGCTCGTCGTCAGTCAGTTCACCCTGTACGCCGACACCCGCAAGGGCCGCCGGCCGTCCTGGTCGGCAGCGGCGCCCGGGGCCGTGGCGGAGCCCCTGGTGGCCGACTTCGTGGCCGCCCTGCGGGCGCGCGGGGCGGTGGTGGAGACCGGGGTGTTCGGCGCCGACATGCAGGTCGCCCTGGTCAACGAGGGCCCGGTCACCGTGATAGTCGAGGCCTGACCTTCGGCTCCTCGTCGGGCACGACGACCTCCTGGGCAGCGGGCACCCCCGCGGCGGTCAGCTCGGCGTCGAGCGGCACGCTGCGCTTCACCAGAGCGAGGGCGATCGGGCCCAGCTCGTGGTGGCGCACCGCGGTGCCGACGAACCCCACCGGCCGACCGGCGAGCTCGACGGCGGCCCCCGGTGCGGGCAGCGCGTCGGCGGAGCCGTCGAGGTGCAGGAAGAGCAGCCGGCGCGGGGGCCGGCCGAGGTTGTGCACCCGGGCGACGGTCTCCTGCCCGCGGTAGCAGCCCTTGTCGAGGTGCACCGCGGCTCCCAGCCAGCCCACCTCGTGCGGAATCGTGCGGGCGTCGGTGTCGACCCCGAGCCGGGGCAGGTGCGCGGCCACCCGCAACCCCTCGTACGCCCACAGGCCGGCGAGCTCCTCGCCGGCCGTGGCCGCGTCGAGCGCGTCGCGCGGCAGGAGGTGCTCGACGCCGAGACGGCCCGCCCGCACCACGCGGGCCGGCAGGTCGGGACGGGGCCGGAGCGCCCAGACGACCGCGAGCTCGCTGGTCAGCTCGGTGACCTCGACCCGCAGCAGGAAGCGCATCCGGTCGAGGAAGGCGACGAGGGCGGGCGCCGTGCCCGGCTCGACGTGCGCCCAGGTGGCCTCGCCGTCGTCGAGCAGGTAGAGGGCGTGCTCGACGTGGCCGTGCGGGCTGAGCACCAGCGCCTCGGTGGCCGTCCCGGGCGCCAGCGAGGTGAGGTGCTGGCTGGTCAGGGAGTGCAGCCAGGACAGCCGGTCGGGCCCGGAGATCCGGACGACGCCACGGTGGGACAGGTCGACCAGGCCGTGCCCGGCCTCGAGCCGGCGCTGCTCGCGCAGCGGGTCGCCGTAGTGGGCCGCCACCGCGTCGTCGGGCGGGTCGGCCGCGACGGCCCCCGGGCGGTGGAGCAGGGGGCTGGTCAGCTCCGGCACGCCGCACACCGCCCGTAGATCGCGAAGTGCTGCAGGTCGGTCGCGAAGCCGTGCTCCTCGTCGAGGCGGCCGACGAGGGAGTCGGCGACGTCGAGCTCGGCCTCGGTGACCCCACCGCACGACTCGCACACCAGATGCAGATGCTGCTGCTCCACCGGCGCGTGGTAGGCGGGAGCGCCGTGGCCGAGGTGGGTGTGGGCGACCAGTCCCAGCTCCTCGAGCAGCTCGAGGGTGCGGTAGACGGTGGAGATGTTGACGCCCTCGGCGCGGCGGCGCACCTCGGCGAAGATCTCCTCGGGGGTGCCGTGGCGGATCGCGGCCACCGCCTCGAGCACGAGCTGGCGCTGGGGGGTGAGCCGGTAGCCCTTCTCCCGCAGCGTCCTGGTCCAGGTCTCGCCCACGCTCAGCTCCGGCGCAGCCGGGCGGACAGGTGCGGCCGCAGGGGCGTCTCGCCCGGAGCGCTGTCGTAGGCGTAGAGCAGGTCGCCCTCCACCTGGCCGTAGAGCCGGTGACCCGCGGCGTAGGGCTCGGCGGAGGCGGTGCGGGCGACCACGTCGGTGCTGAGCTCGATTCTGGCGCCCTCGGCGCGACCGACGTAGATCTCGACGACGCCGCGCTCGGAGGCGAGCACCACCTCGAGCTCGACGCCCGCCGGCCTCGCCTCCTCGCCCGGGCCCTGAGCGGCGGGCCGCCAGTAGCCGGCCTCGCGCTCGTGCGGGCGCACCTCGTTGCCCTCGTCGTCGAGCAGCCAGGTGCGGCTGTCGTAGGCGAGGAAGTCGCGGCCGTCGGAGCTGAAGGTGACCTCCTGCCCGAACCGGTAGTCCCCGCTCTCGGGCGCGCCGCCCACCCCGACGCCGCGCCAGGTCCCGAGCAGCCAGCCGAGCGGCACCAGCTGCGGCGCCAGGTCGGCGGGCAGGTGCGTCAGGCGGTCGGCGGTCATGCTCGGCAGCGTCAGCTCTGGCCCTTGAAGAGCTTGTAGACGGCGTATCCGGCGAACCAGGTGGTGAGCAGGAAGATCAGGACCAGGAGCCCGGTGTAGACAGCCTCAATCATCGGGGAAGTCTATCCGCGCAGGGTGACGTCCTCGCCGGTCACGCGAAAGCGCAGGCCGGCGTCGGTCACCTCGACGTCCTCGACCCGGCTGCCCTCCGGCAGCGCCGGGAGCTGCACCCGAGTGCGCAGCCGGTCGGCGAGCTGCGCGCGGGCTCCCTGGTCAAGCTCGAGGGTGGCGCCCTCGACCTGCACGCGCTGGGGGTCGAAGACCAGCTCCCGGCCCTCGACGCGCACGCGCGCGGTCGCCGACGCGTCGAGGTTGACCCCGAGGACGGCGATCGGCCGGGCCACCCGCAGCGTCCCGTCGGGGCCGGAGGTGACGCTGCCCGCGGGCAGGCCGGCGAGGCGCTCGGCCTCCCGCAGGGGGATCGTGCCGACCGCGTCGAGCGTGCCGGCGCGGGCGCTGCCATCCGGGCCACGGGTCACGCCGTACAGGTCGGCGTGCACGTCGCTGACCGTCACCTCCCGCGCGTCGGCGCCCTCCCCCCGCAGCCGGGCCCGGTCGCCGTCCAGCTCGACGTGCTCGAGGCGCTGGCCCGCCAGCTGGGTCAGGAAGGGCACCCCGTGGAGCTGCACGGCGGTGGGCCCGCCGGCCTCGCGCTCGACGCGGCGCTCCGCCTCCCGCTCGGCGAGGTAGAGCGCCCCCCGGTCGGCGACCACGAGCAGCAGGGCGAGGACGACCAGCACCAGCAGCGCGCGACGCACGACGTTTCGACCTCCACGTTGACGTTGCATCTCAGCCGCCCAGGACCCGCCCGAGCAGGTAGGCCACCGGCCCACCCAGCAGCACGGGCAACGTGGCGGCGACCGCGGCCCGACGGGAGCGCGACTCCACGTACGAGGTCGCCGCCAGGCCGGTCGTACCCACGGCACCGCCGACCAGGCCGAGGAGCAGGCCGCCGGGGCCGCCCGCCGCCAGGCCCCCGGCGAGGGCGCCGGCGAGCGCGCCCGGCGGCACCGTGAGCCACCAGGGCAGGGGAAGCAGCGCGGGCAGGACACCGACGGCCAGCCCGGCGGCGGTGACGGCGGCGACCTCGCGGGGCAGACCCGCGGCTCCGAGCGCGCCGGCGCCCAGCCAGAGGGCGCCGGAGACGGCGAGCACCGTCGCGGTCACGGTCGCGGTCAGCGAGGCCGCCACCCGGGCCCGGCCGTCGCGACGCAGCAGCTGCCCCACCAGTGCGAGCACGAACGCCCCCCCGAGCAGCCCCGCCAACGGCTCGATCCCGCCGCCGGGAGCCGTCAGCAGCAGGGCGTCGGC
>JALYMT010000024.1 GCA_030773555.1 Actinomycetota bacterium
TGCAGGAGCAGCCCGGTGACCGCCGGCGCCAGCAGCCCGGCAGCCGACCGCGGGGCGGCGGCGGCCACCATCCGCAGCAGGGCACGCGTCCACTCCGCCAGCGCGTCGTGCAGGTCGGGTCGGCGCACGGCGTCGAGGTGCAGCTCGTAGAGGGCGGCGGTGCGCAGCCGATCCGGCCCGGTCACCCGCCGGGCCAGCTCCTCGCTCACCAGCTCGACCACGCTGCCGGGGGGAGCAGCGGCGAGCCGGGCCGACAGCGCCTCGGCGGCATCGACGTCGACGGCCACGGCATGGCGCAGGGTCTCGGCGAGCAGCTGCTCGAGGGACGCGAAGTAGTAGGTCGTCGAGCCGAGGCTCACGCCCGCCTCCTGGGCCACCCGGCGGTGGGTGAGCGCGGCACGGCCCTCGCCACCGAGCACCTGCAGAGCCGCATCCAGCAGGGCTCGCCGGGTACGCTCCCCCTTCGCCCCGTGGACGCGCTGCACCCTCATGTGCTCCCTCCCTGGATTTCGTACGAACGTACCAGGGCGGGGCGACGCACCGGGGCCACACGCAGCAGCAGGAGCAGGAGGTAGGACCGTGTCCGAGATGGACCTGCACGAGGACGTCGCTCCGACCGGCGCGGCCGGCGGTGCGGGCCCCGCCCTGCCTCCCGACGGGGAGCGCGCCGACGTCGAGGCCCCGCCCACCGACACCGTCGAGCAGCGCACCGATCTGCTCGACACCGCCGACGGCTCGCCCGTGCCGGTCCCCGACGAGGTCGATCCCGCCGACCGCGCGGAGCAGCAGCGGGTCGTGGACCTCGACGAGGACGACTACCGCTGAGCACCACCCCGCGGGCCGCCCCCGAGGCGGCGGGCGCGCGGGCCCGGCTGCCGCGCTCGGCGCGGCGTACGCAGCTGCTGGCCGCCGCCCAGGACGTCTTCGTGGCCCAGGGCTACCACGGAGCAGCGATGGACGACATCGCCGTACGCGCCGGGGTGAGCAAGCCAGTGCTCTACCAGCACTTCCCGGGCAAGCTCGAGCTCTACCTGGCCCTGCTCGACTCGGCCGCCGCCGCGGTCGTCGACGACGTCCGCGCCACGCTGTCCTCGACGCTCGGCAACAAGGAGCGGGCGGCCGCGACCATCGACGCCTACTTCCGCTTCTTCGACGAGGGCGGCGCGGCCTTCCGGCTGGTGTTCGAGTCCGACCTGACGGCCGAGGCCGCCGTGCAGGAGCGGCTGGAGCAGGTGACGCGGCAGTGCGCCGAGGCGGTCAGCTCAATCCTCGCCGACGAGACGGGACTGCCGACCGAGGAGGCCCTGCTGCTGGGGGCCGGGCTGGTGGGCATGGCGCAGGTGGCCGCCCGCTACTGGCTGCGCTCCGCCGGCTCCATCCCCCGCGAGGAGGCGGTGCGGCTGCTTGCGACCCTGTCCTGGCGGGGCGTCCGCGGCTTTCCCCGGGCGGGCCCGGCCGAGCTCGAGGGGGCGGGCGAGGTCCGCGGCTGACCGCTCGACTAGCCTTCCCGTACGAGATGCGCGAGGGCCGCGCGTCGCCGACGTACGGAGGCCCCGTGGAGGTCAAGATCGGCGTGCAGCACGCTGCCCGCGAGATCGTCCTGGAGAGCGCGCAGAGCGCCGACGAGGTCGCGAAGGCGGTCAGCTCCGCGCTCGGCGAGGAGACCGTGCTCACCCTCTCCGACGAGAAGGGCCGGCAGGTGATCGTCCCGGTCGACAAGCTCGCCTACGTCGAGATCGGCGAGCCCGAGGTGCGCCGGGTCGGCTTCGGCGCCCTCTGACGCAGGAGCGGGGCCGGCGGAGCCGTCAGGCCGACAGTCCCAGCGCGGCCATCCGCTTGCTGTGGTTCTCCGTCAGCCGGGTCAGCATCCTTCCGATCTCCGCGAGGTCGGTGCCGGCGGCCGCGGGCGCCGACTGCTCGAGGCCGCCAACGAGTAGGGCGCTGAGCGCGTCGCGCTCCGCGGCGACGCGCTGGGCCTGGCTGAGGGCCTCGCCGACCAGCCGCCGCCCCCACAGCGCCAGCCGCCCGGCCACCTTCGGCTCCGCCTCGATCGCCGCGCGCACCCGGTCGACGGCGAACTCCGAGTGCCCGGTGTCCTCGAGCACGCGCAGCACCAAGCCTCGGGTCGAGGGGTCGACGTAGGAGGACACCTCGCGGTAGAAGTCCTCGGCGATGCCGTCGCCGACGTAGGCCTTGACCAGCCCCTCGAGCCAGTCGCTGGGCGCGGTGCGGGCGTGGAACTCGGAGATCGCGGCGACGAACGGCGCCATCGCCGCCTCCGGCTCGGCGCCCAGCTCCTGCAGGTGGTTGCGCAGCAGGACGAAGTGCGCGAACTCCGCGGCGGCCATGCCCGCGAGTGCGGCCTTGTCGGCGATGGTCGGCGCCAGCGAGGCGTCGTCGGCGAGGCACTCGAAGGCGGTCAGCTCGCCGTACGCGAGCACCCCCAGCAGGTCCACGACGGCCGCGGTGTAGGGGATGCCGGGGCTGGTGTCGGCTGCGTCCGCGCTCACGGCGGCAGCGTAGCCAGGCCGCGCCGACGGCGTAGCTCGGCGTCCAAGGCGAGAAACGGCGCCGGGGATAGACTGATGGCTACTACTGGTCCTCTTCTGACCGGTCCTCGTGGAAGAAGCGAATCCTGATCGAGTTCCGCGACCTGCGGGTGCACGCCGACATCGTCGAGGCCCTCGCGGCTGCCGGCATCACGACTGCCTTTCCCATCCAGGCGATGACCCTGCCCGTCGCGCTGCTCGGCCGTGACGTCATCGGACAGGCCAAGACCGGCACCGGCAAGACCCTCGCCTTCGGCATCCCGGTCCTGCAGCGCATCGCCGAGGTCGGCCCCAGCGACGACCGGCGGCCGCGCGGCCTCGCGGTCGTGCCCACCCGCGAGCTGTGCGTCCAGGTCACCGCCGACCTGGTCAAGGCCGGCTCCCGGCTCGGCACCCGGGTGCTGCCCGTCTACGGCGGGCGGTCCTACGAGCCCCAGGTCGAGGGGCTGCGCGCCGGCGTCGACGTGGTCGTCGGCACTCCCGGGCGGCTGCTCGACCTCGCCAAGCAGGGTCACCTCGACCTCGGCGCCGTCGAGGCGCTCGTGCTCGACGAGGCCGACGAGATGCTCGACCTGGGCTTCCTGCCCGACGTCGAGCGCATCCTCGGGCTCACCCCGACCGAGCGCCAGACGCTGCTGTTCTCGGCCACCATGCCCTCGGCCGTGGTCACCCTGGCCCGGCGCTACCTGCGCCAGCCCACGCACATCCGGGCCTACGACCCGGCCGACGAGAGCGCGACGGTCTCCGAGGTCGAGCAGCACGTGTTCCGGGTCCACAACCTCGACAAGATCGAGGTGGTCGCCCGGATCCTGCAGGCCGAGGGCCGTGGACTGTCCATGATCTTCTGTACCACCAAGCGCACCGCCGGCTCGGTCGCCGAGCAGCTGGCCGAGCGCGGCTTCGCCGCCGCGGCCGTGCACGGCGACCTCGGCCAGGGCGCCCGCGAGCAGGCGCTGCGCGCGTTCCGCAGCGGCAAGGTCGACGTGCTGGTCGCCACCGACGTCGCCGCCCGCGGCATCGACGTCGAGGGCGTGACCCACGTCGTCAACTACTCCTGCCCGGAGGACGAGAAGGCCTACCTGCACCGGATCGGGCGCACGGCGCGGGCCGGCGCCTCGGGCGTCGCGGTCACCTTCGTCGACTGGGACGACGTACCCCGCTGGTCGCTGATCAACAAGGCGCTGGGCCTGTCGTTCTACGAGCCCGTCGAGACCTACTCCACCTCTCCGCACCTGTACGAGCTGCTGGAGATCCCCGCCGGGGCGACGGGCATGCTCCCGCGCGCGCAGCGCACCCGGGCGGGACTGGGGGCCGAGCACGTCGAGGACCTCGGCGAGACCGGCCGCGGGC
>JALYMT010000025.1 GCA_030773555.1 Actinomycetota bacterium
TCGCCTGGCTCGCCGGGCGACTCCTGGCACTGCTGTCCGTCGTGGCCGCAGCGCTGCTCATCGCCCTCGCGGCCTCGGTGCTCGCCGCGCTGGCAATGAGCCGAGTCCGTGGTCTGGATACCACCGCCTGGTGGACCAGCGACGGCCTGACCAGTGCCGCAGTCGGCTACCTCAACGCCCTGCTCGCCGCTGCGTTCTTCGGTGTGGCCGGCACCGCCCTCGGCGTGCTCGTCCGCTCCACCCCCGTCGCCCTGGCGGCTGGCATCGCCTGGATGGGGCCGCTGGAGCACCTCGTCCAGAAGGCCTCCGGGACTGCCACCCGCGTGCTGCCCGGCCTGCTGTTCGACGCGGTCGCCCGCGGTGGAGTGCCCGACGTCGGCTACTCCCAGGCCCTGCTCACCGCCACCGCCTACGCCGGCATCGCCCTGCTCGTGGCGTTCGCCAGCTTCGCCCGCCGCGACGTGACCACCTGACGGGCGGCAGCTCGCGCACCAGCCACAATGACGCCGACGCCGCCGCCGACCGATGAGTCCCGCCACTTGCGGACGTCTACTCCTGCAGCCGTCGGGCGAAGGGACGTGGGGCATGCACGAGGGGATCGGGATGGTCGAACAGCGGCGAAGGGCCCAGACGGGCGCCGCGGTCGCGGTGCGCACCGAAGGGCTGGTGAAGCACTACCGCGGCCGGTCGGGCGGAGTGGAGGCGGTGCGCGGAGTCGACTTGCACGTCGAGGCGGGCGAGGTGTTCGGCTTCCTCGGCCCCAACGGCGCGGGCAAGTCGACGACCGTACGGATGCTCACGACGCTGCTGTCGATCACCGCGGGCCGCGCCGTCGTGGGCGGCGTCGACGTGGCCGTCGAGCCGGATGCGGCCCGCCGCCGGATGGGCGTGGCGCTGCAGGAGGCCGGGCTCGACCCGCGGCAGACCGGGCGCGAGCTGCTCGTGCTGCAGGGTCGGCTGTTCGGGCTGGCGTCCGCCCCTGCCCGGGACCGCGCGCAGGAGCTGCTCGAGCTGGTCGACCTCGTCGAGGCTGCCGACCGGCGCATCAAGGGCTACTCGGGCGGGATGAAGCGCCGGCTGGACCTGGCGTCCGCGCTGGTGCACGAGCCCGACGTGCTGTTCCTCGACGAGCCGACCACCGGGCTGGACCCGGGCAGCCGGCTGACGGTGTGGGACGAGGTCCGCCGCATCAACGGGCGGGGGACGACCGTCTTCCTCACCACGCAGTACCTCGAGGAGGCCGACGCGCTCTGCGACCGGCTGGCGATCATCGACGGCGGGCTGCTCGTCCGCGAGGGCACGCCGGCCCAGCTCAAGGCCGAGCTGCGCCAGCGGCTCGGGCTGTCGTACGACCCGACTCTGGACGACGTCTTCCTCGACGCGACCGGGCGCACCCGCCGCGTGCGGGCCGCCGGCGAGGTGCAGGAGGTGACGGCATGACGCAGGCGCTGGTGCTCGGACAGCGGGCGCTCAGAGAGGCGCAGCGGACACCGGAGGCACTGTTGCCGACGCTGTTCATCCCGCTGTTCTTCCTGGTCGTGAACACCGGCCAGGCCGGCCGGATCTTCCCGTCGTCGTCGACCTCGTTCTTGCAGGGCCAGGGGTACGCCGCGTTCCAGCTGCCCAGCTCGCTGCTGCTCGCGGCCTCGTTCGGCACCGCCGCGCTCTTCCTGGTCGAGGAGATCGAGGGCGGCTACTTCGACAAGCTGCGCGCGGCGCCGGTGTCGCGCACGTCGATCGTGCTCGGACGGCTGCTCGCCGAGGCGGTCAAGGGCGTGCTGATTGCGGCCGTGCTCGTGCTGGTCGCGCTGCCGTTCGGGATCAGGGTGGCCAGCGGGCCGGTCGGGTTCGTGCTGCTCGTCGCCCTGACCGCCGTGTGGGCGGTGGTCTACGCCGGCTTCATGCAGCTGATCGCGCTCAAGACGCGCAGCGCCGCCGCCACGAACTCGGGCGGGCTGGTCTTCTTCCCGCTGCTGTTCCTCACGCCCAACTTCGTGCCGCGCGAGCTGCTCACCCGGCCGATGGAGATCGCGGCGACGCTGAACCCGGTCACGTACGTGATGGAGTCCCTGCGCTCGCTCATCCTGGACGACCTCCTCTGGTCGGGCATCGCCCCAGGCTTCGCGGTCGCCGCCGCGCTGCTCGCCATCGTGGTCGCGCTCAACGTGCGCGTCATCCGCCAGTACGACTGAAAACCGTCAGCCGGCGGCACTACGGTGGGCGCCTCGACGAGGGGACCCGGGGGAGCACGATGACGACGCAGGCGACCGATCCCGGCACCAGGCGCGCCGAGACGAGCCTCGAGCAGTACCGGGGGAGCTGACCGGCTACTGCTACCGCATGCTCGGCTCGCCCTTCGACGCCGACGACGCGGTGCAGGAGACGCTCGTCAAGGCCTGGCAGGGCCTCGACCGGTTCGAGCAGCGGTCGAGCGTCCGCTCCTGGCTGTACCGCATCGCCACCAACGTCTGCCTGGACGCG
>JALYMT010000026.1 GCA_030773555.1 Actinomycetota bacterium
GTCGGGCCGGGTGCGATGTGGGGAAGCGTTGCGTCCGGTTCGGCGCCGTCGCTTCGCCGCCTTCCCCCGGCGAGGCGGCACCGCGCCCGCGGTGCTGCCCGGTTGCGGCCTGAAGGGGAAAGCGACATGCGACAGTACGACGAGCCGGTGGAGGTGCAGCGCCGCGACGACGTCCCGACCGGGTTCCTGTGGCGCGGTCGGCTCTACGTGGTACGCGACGTGCTCGGCACGTGGGTCGAGACCCTGCCCTGGTGGCGGGCTCCCTCGGCGCGTGCGGTCTACGGCTTGGACGGCGACGGTGAGGGTTCTGTCGGCGCGGGGGGCGCGACGACAGCGACCGGTGGTCCCGATCCCGGCGAGCGGGAGATGTGGCGGGTCGAGGCGAGCGCGGGCCGGGCCGCCGGGTGGGGCGTGTTCGAGCTGGGCTTCGACTGGGGAACCGGCGGCTGGACGCTGCTCCGGGTGCTGGACTGAGCCCGGATGCCGACCATGCCGCTCACCTCCTCCGCCACCACTCTGCTCGCCACCGCCCGCCGCGACCTCGCCGAGGCCACGCTGGCGCCCACGGCCATCGACCGCTACGCCGCAGCCCACCGCGGGGCGTTGCGTACGGCCGCCGCCGTCCTCGCCGTCCGCACCCGGCCCGATCCTCGCCACCGCCGGCCCCGCAGCGCGTGGGTGCTGCTGGCCCGGGTCGCCCCCGAGCTGGGGGAGTGGGCGCAGTTCTTCGCCGCGGGCGCAAGCAAACGCGCGGCCGCCGAGGCCGGCCTGCGCTCTGCGGCGACCACCCGGGAGGCCGACGATCTGCTCCGGGACGCCGAGGCTTTCCTCGCGCTGGCCGAGACCACGCTGGGTCTCGACTCGCAGGCCGTGCTGCCGGTGTCGGGCGCGCTGGCTGCCCAGCGGTGAGTCGCCTGGGCGGCCGGAGCTCCGACAGCACGAGAGATTCCCCGAGGCGTCGCAGCGCCTGCGCGACCCTGCCAGCATCAGTGTCGCCCGATCGGGTGAGATCCGGCGAGTCGGTTTGCCGGCTCGGCTGTCGGCGGGCTTTACTTCTTCACTCGAACTCATGTTCGATCAGATGGAGTCGGTCGCGGGACCGGCGGGGCGTGGGGAAGCGCCGCCGCCGGTTCCCGCGGCGATCGCATCTGACGGCCGCCTTCCTCCGGCCTGCTGTGCCGTGCCGTGTCCCCACGGCACGGTCCGGTTGCCGGAGAGGGAGGTGCACAGTGCCGTTGCTGTCGTCCGCTGCGCCGTCTCGGGCCGCGGACCCCTACGTCCACCTGCACGTCGCCTCGGGCTACTCCCTGCAGTACGGCGCCTCGCATCCGCAGGTGCTCGTGCAGCGCGCAGCCGAGCACGGCATGGACACCCTCGCGCTCACCGACCGCGACGGGACCTACGGCGCGGTGAAGTTCGCCAAGGCCTGCGCCGCGGCCGGCCTCCGCCCGGTCCTCGGCGTCGACCTCGCCGTGCAGCCCAGCGGGGTGCTCGGGCCGGTCGGCAGCCTCGCCAAGCCGTCCCCGCGGCGGACGCCGGCGCGGGGAGGATCGTCGGTCGACCCACGCCACCCCCGCGTCACGCTGCTCGCGCAGAACGCGAAGGGGTGGGCCGCGCTGTGCCGGCTGGTCTCGGCGACCCACCTCGCCGGTGAGCGCGGCTCGCCGGTGACCACGCTCCAACGGGTCGCCGAGCACGCCGCCGAAGGCGGGTTGTTCGTCCTGCTCGGCCCCGACTCGGAGATCGGCCGCGCACTCGCCGTCCGCCGCCCCGACCTGGCCCGCGAGGTGCTGAGCCGCTGGCGGGCGGCCGTCGGCGAGGACGACCTGCTCGCCGAGGTCGTCTCCCACCGCGGCCCCGAGGACAGCATGCGCGCCGCGCGCCTGCTCGGCTTCGCCACCGGCCAGCGGCTCGGCGCCGTG
This sequence comes from Actinomycetota bacterium, assembly GCA_030773555.1. GTDB lineage: Bacteria > Actinomycetota > Actinomycetes > JALYMT01 > JALYMT01 > JALYMT01. The sequence goes on from JALYMT010000026.1 coordinate 1,923, forward strand.
CTCACCAACGCCGTCCGCTACGCCGACCGTACGGACGCCCCGACCGTCGACGTGCTCGACGCCGCCCGCCGGCTGGTGGCACTCGACCCCCGCCACGTCGACCGGGTCAACGCCGAGGGCTTCCTCAAGAGCGGCAAGGAGATGGCGGAGGTCGCCGAGGAGGTGACCCGGCTCGCCGGGCTGGGGGAGGGCACGGCAACCCGGCTGCTGGCCGCCACCCGCAAGGTCGCCGAGCGCTGCGCCCTCGACCCACGCGCCGACCTGGGCATCGGGCAGGTGCACTTCCCCGAGCTCGCCGTGCTCGACGCGAGCGGACGCCCCGCCGACGTGGTGCTCCGCGACCGCTGCGAGGCCGGCCTCGCCCGGCGCGCGATGAGCCCCACCCGGGAGGTCCGCGAGCGGCTCGAGCAGGAGCTCTCGATCATCGGGCAGCTCGGCTACCCCTCGTACTTCCTCACCGTCGCCGACGTCGTCGACCTGATCCGCGGCCTGGACGTCCGGGTGGCGGCGCGCGGCTCGGGAGCGGGCAGCCTCGTCAACTACCTGCTGGGCGTCTCCGGAGTCGACCCGATGCGCCACGGCCTGCTCATGGAGCGCTTCCTCTCCCCGCTGCGCCGCGCGTTGCCCGACATCGACCTCGACGTCGAGTCGGCCCGGCGTACGGAGGTGTACGAGCGGGTCCTGGAGCGCTTCGGCGCCGACCGGGTGGCGTGCGTGTCGATGATGGACACCTACCGGGTGCGGCACGCCGTGCGCGACGTCGGGGCGGCGCTGGGGCTGCCGCCAGGAGAGATCGACGCGCTGGCCAAGGCATTTCCCCACATCCGCGCCCGCGACGTCCGGCGCGCCCTGCGCGAGCTGCCCGAGCTGCGGGCCTCGGGGATCCCGGAGGCGCGTCTGGACCTGCTCTTCCGCCTCGTCGAGCGCCTCGACGGCCTGCCCCGGCACATCGCGCTGCATCCCTGCGGCGTGCTGCTCTCCGACGCGACCCTGCTCGACCGCACCCCGGTGGAGGCCAGCTGGCTGGGCTTCCCGATGAGCCAGTTCGACAAGGACGACGTCGAGGACCTCGGGCTGCTCAAGCTCGACGTCCTCGGCGTGCGCATGCAGTCGGCGATGGCGTACGCGGTCGCCGAGGTCGCCCGGGTCGACGGGCAACACATCGACCTCGACGACCAGGACCAGGTGCCGCTCGACGACCCGGCGACGTTCCGGCTCGTGCAGTCCACCCGCACGCTGGGCTGCTTCCAGATCGAGTCGCCGGGCCAGCGCGAGCTGGTCGGCAAGTTCGCGCCCGAGACCTTCGCCGACCTCATCATCGACATCTCGCTGTTCCGTCCCGGACCGGTGAAGAGCGACATGATCACCCCGTTTCTGCAGGCCCGGCAGGGCTGGGCGCCGCCGGCGTTCCTGCACGAGGACCTGCGCCCGGCGTTGACGGAGACCTGCGGGGTCGTCGTCTTCCACGAGCAGGTGCTCCGGATCGTGGCCACCTTCACCGGCTGCACCCTCGCCGAGGCCGACGAGGCCCGCCGCGGGCTGGGCGACGCCGACTACCAGCCCGAGGTCGAGGCGTGGTTCCGCCCGCGGGCTCAGGGTCGCGGCTACGGCAAGGCAACCGTCGACGCGGTGTGGGAGGTGCTCGAGGCGTTCGGCTCGTTCGGATTCTGCAAGGCGCACGCCGCGGCCTTCGCCCTGCCCACCTACCAGTCGGCGTGGCTCAAGGCCCACCATCCGGCCGCGTTCTTCGCCGGCGTGCTCACCCACGACCCCGGCATGTATCCCAAGCGGCTGATCCTCGACGACGCCCGGCAGTTCAGCATCGCCGTGCTGCCCCTCGACGTGAACGCCTCCGACGAGCAGTACCGCGTCGAGCCGATGGGACCGTACGACGAGCCACCCCCGGGCATCCTGGGTGCGCCGCCGCGTCCCGCCCCCGAGGAGGGCCTGCCCGACGGGCGGTCGTACGGGATCCGGCTGGCACTCGCCGACGTGCAGGGCATCTCCGCCGCGGAGATCGCCCGCGTCGTCGCCGGCCGGCCGTACGCCTCGCTGTCGGACTTCTGGCACCGCGCGGGGGTGTCCCGGCCGATAGCGGAGCGGCTCGTCGTCGCCGGTGCGCTCGACTCGCTGTACGGCATCGGCAGCGGCGTGCCGGTGCGTCGTCGCGGCAAGGTGACCCGGCGCGACCTGCTGCTCCAGGTCGCCGAGCTCGACCGGTGGAAACGGTCGATCGCGGCGGCGG
>JALYMT010000027.1 GCA_030773555.1 Actinomycetota bacterium
GCGCTCCGAGCGAGTCAAGGTGATGTGGGCGAACAGCGGGTGACCCTTGAGCGTCTCGATGACCGCGGCCACGCCGTCGTGGCGGCCCACGCGCAGGTTGTCGCGCTGGGCGACGTCGTGGGTGAGCACCACCCGCGAGCCCTGTCCGATGCGCGAGAGCACGGTGAGCAGCACGTTGCGCTCCAGCGACTGCGCCTCGTCGACGATCACGAACGCCTCGTGCAGCGACCGGCCGCGGATGTGGGTCAGGGGCAGCACCTCGAGCATGCCGCGCTCGAGGACCTCGTCGAGCACCTCGCCCGAGGCGACCGCCCCCAGGGTGTCGAAGACGGCCTGCGCCCAGGGCGACATCTTCTCGTGCTCGGTGCCCGGCAGATAGCCGAGGTCCTGCCCGCCCACGGCGTACAAGGGCCGGAAGACGACGACCTTGCGGTGCTGGCGGCGCTCGAGCACTGACTCCAGCCCCGCGCACAGCGCCAGCGCCGACTTGCCGGTGCCGGCCCGGCCGCCGAGGGAGACGATGCCCACCTCGGGATCGAGCAGCAGGTTGAGCGCCACGCGCTGCTCGGCGCTGCGCCCGTGCAAGCCGAAGACGTCGCGGTCGCCGCGCACCAGCTTGACCCGACCGTCGGCGAGCACCCGGCCCAGGCCGCTGCCCCGCTCCGAGACCAGGCGCAGCCCGGTGTGGCAGGGCAGCTCGGCCGCCCCGGGCAGCGCGGCGCGCTCCTCGGCGTACAGCCGGTCGAGTTCGCTGCCGGCCAGCTCGAGCTCGGTCATGCCGGTCCAGCCCGACTCGACGGCGACGTTCCCGCGGTACTCCTCCGCGCTGATCCCGACCGCGGAGGCCTTGACCCGCATCGGCAGGTCCTTGGAGACCAGGGTGACCTCGGCGCCCACGGCGGCCAGGTTGCGGGCCACCGCCAGGATGCGGCTGTCGTTGTCGCCGAGGCGCATCCCCGCGGGCAGCACCGCGGGGTCGGTGTTGTTCAGCTCCACCCGCAGGGTGCCGCCGGTGTCACCGACGGGCAGCGCCTCGTCGAGGCGGCCGTACTTGATCCGCAGGTCGTCGAGCAGCCGCAGCGCCTCGCGCGAAGTAGCCGAGCTCCGGGTGGGAGCGCTTGGCCTCCAGCTCGGAGATCACCACGACCGGGACGACCACCTCGTGCTCGCCGAAGCGCAGCAGCGCGAGCGGATCGGACAGCAGCACGCTGGTGTCGACGACGAAGGTCCGCTGCGACACGCCCGTCCCCCTCGTTACCGAGGCCCGGACGGGCCGCTCCCTGCGACGGTACGGCCGGCGCGTGCGCCCTCCGGGGAGGACACGCACGTGCGCTCGGGGCCGTTCGAGCGATAGTCGCCGGCGGTCAGGAGCCGAAGCGGCGGTGGCGCAGCGCGTACGCCCGCAGGGCCCGGAGGAAGTCGACCTTGCGGAAGTCGGGCCAGTAGGCCTCGCAGAAGTAGAACTCCGAGTGTGCGCTCTGCCAGAGCAGGAACCCCGAGAGGCGCTGCTCGCCCGAGGTGCGGATCACCAGGTCGGGGTCGGGCTGCCCCCGGGTGTAAAGGTGCTCGGCGATGTGCTCCACGTCGAGCACGGCGGCCAGGTCCTCGATCGTCGTGCCCCTGCTGGCCTGCTCCTGCAGCAGCGACCGTACGGCGTCGGCGATCTCCTGCCGCCCGCCGTAGCCGACCGCGACGTTGACGAGCAGCCCCGGCACCGCCCCGGTCGCGTCGTCGACCTCCTTGAGGACGCGCGCGGTGCGGTCGGGCAGCAGGTCGAGCGCGCCGACGGGGTGGATGCGCCACCGTCCGGCGGCGGCCAGGTCACGCACCACGTCCTCGATGATCGTTAGCAGGGGCCGCAGCTCGTCGGCGGGGCGCTGGAGGTTGTCGGTGGAGAGCAGCCACAGCGTGACGACCTCGACCCCGACCTCCTCGCACCAGCCGAGGAACTCGGTGATCTTGTCGCCACCCCGGCGGTGACCCTCGGAGACGTGCTCGCCGATGTCCCGCGCCCAGCGCCGGTTGCCGTCGAGGATGACGCCGACGTGGCGGGGCACCGCGTCGGGAGTGGGCCGGGTGAGGCCGGCGGCGAGGCGGCGCTGATAGGCGCGGTACAGCAGGTCACCTGCCCGACCGAGCACCATCGATGGTCGCCCCTCGCTTCTTCCGCGGCACCGGCAGCGTAGTGCCCTGCGGTTCGCAGCAGGCTTAGGCGGGCCCCGTGCCGCGCATACTGCAGCTGTGCAGCACAAGGTGGGCGAGGCCGTGGGCTCGGCGGTGGACGAGCTGGGCAGCCTGGTCAAGCCCCGCCTGCGCGGCTGGTTGCACGCGGTCACCTTTCCCCTGGCCGTGGTCGCGGGGATCGTCCTGGTCGTGGTCTCGCCGACCACGACCGCCCGGGTGAGCACGGGGGTCTACACGATCACCGCGGCGCTGCTGTTCGGCGTGAGCGCGCTCTACCACCGGCGGGAGTGGTCGCCGCGGGCGCTCGCGACGCTCAAGCGCATCGACCACGCCAACATCTTCCTGATCATCGCCGGCACGTACACCCCGTTCACCGCGCTGCTGCTCGACCCGAGCCGGGCGACGACCCTGCTGTGGATCGTCTGGGGCGGCGCGCTCGCCGGCGTCGCCTTCCGGGTGCTGTGGGTGGGCGCGCCCCGGTGGTTCTACACCCCGGTGTACGTCGCCCTGGGCTGGGTGGCGGCGTTCTACCTGCCGTCCTTCGTCCGGGCCGGGGGGCCGGCGGTGTTCGCCCTTCTCGTGGCCGGCGGCGCGCTCTACACCGCCGGCGGCGTGATCTACGCCCTGCGCCGCCCGAACCCCTCGCCGCGGTGGTTCGGCTTCCACGAGGTCTTCCACGCCTTCACCCTGGCCGCCTTCGCCTCGCACTACGCGGCCCTGGCGATCGTCACCGCGAGCCTCGTCTCCCCCAGCTGACGTCTCCCCGAGCCGACGTCTCCCCGAGCCGACGCTTCCCGAGCCGACCTCAGCCGGTGCGGTCGCTGCCCGCGTCGGCGATCCGCCCGTCGACGGTGCGGAAGGCCCACGCGTACCCGTCGGGTCGCAGCGTGAGCTCGAGGACGCCGAAGGCGTCGTCCTCGCCGGCCTCCCTCCCCGGACAGCCCTCGCGCAGCCGGTAGCGGTGGGCGCCGCCGGCGCCGGTGACGAACTCCCGTACCCCCGTGCCCGCCTGCTCCCCGCCGGGTCCCCTCTTCTCGAACCGCTCGTACGCGTGGTTGTGGCCGGTGAGCAGCACCTCGGCCCCGGCCTCGGTGAGCGCCGCCCACAGGGGCTGGGTGCCGCCCTCGGGCGCGTGGCGCGACGAGCAGGTGAACCTCGGCCGGTGCCAGTAGGCCAGCGCGTTGCGGCCGGCGTTCTCGGCCAGGTCCGCGCGCAGCCACCGCTCCTGCGGCGAGCCCACCGTCATGTCGATCTCGCTGTTGAGCGAGTAGAACCGCCACGCCCCGGCGTTCCAGGCGTAGTAGGGCGCCCGGCCGGTCTGCTCGGCGAAGTAGTCGAAGTACCCGGCGGCTTCCGGGGTCCGGTAGTCGTGGTTGCCGGGGCTGGGGCGGGTGATCGCCTTGAAGCGCCCCCAGGTGGGCTCGTACTTGGTGGCGAAGTCCTCGGCGGAGCCGCTGCCGTACGCGTTGTCACCGGTGGTCAGCACGAAGTCGGGGGCGACGGCCGTCACCACCGCGGCCGTGGCGGCTGCGCTCTCGAGGCGATCGGCGATGTCACCGGCCGCCGCCACCCGCACCGGCGCGGCAGCGCGCAGCTCGGGCAGCAGGGGCACCGCCGCGACCGGTCCGGGCGCGGGCCGGGGAGGCGGGGCCGCCGCGGGCCCGTCGCCGGATCCGCAGCCGGCGAGGGCGAGCACCAGGGCGACGAGCACGACGGAACTCCGGGTGCGGCGAGGAGCCATGGGCACATCCTGGCCCCGGGCTCCCGCCACCGGCACTTCGCCGCCGGAAATCAGCTGGCTTGGGGACCCCGGGCGCGTACCTGCTCGACGTTCTCCATCGCCGAGCGGAGCTCGGCGAGCCACGCCTCGGTGTTGCGCCCCACCAGCCGTACGCACCACGCCAGGGCGTCGGCGCGGGAGCGGGCGACGCCGGCGTCGACGAGGGTGTCGAGCACCAGGCGCTCGGGCTGGCGCAGCCGGGTCATCACGGGCACGGCCGCCGAGGTGAAGACCTCGCGACGGGCTCCGCAGCGCGCGCCCCAGGCCACCTTGCGGCCGAACCGGTGCTCCGCCTCCCGGGCGATCTCGATGCGACGGTCGCGGGTGTCCTCGCGGAAGCCGCGGATCCGCCCGGCCAGGGCGGCGGCGCGCTCGCCCTCGGAGGCGTCGGCGGGCAGGTCGGGCGCGGGCAACGCGCCCACGACGACAATCTCCTCCCGGTCGACGAGCACCTCGGGCGGGCCCTCGAACCAGTCGCTGGGCAGGCGACCGGCGAACCAGCCGCGGGCGATGTCGATGTCCCCAGCAGGCGTCATGCCAGCAGGATTACACGATTACTCGCTTGCACAGCAGGAATCCGCTAGGGGCGGAACGGCCGGACGACGACCACCGTGCAGGCGGCCTCCCGGGTGACGGTCTCGGCGACCGAGCCGAGCAGCCGTTCGCGCAGGCCGCGGCCCCGCCACCCCACGACGAGCAGGTCGGCCTCCTGCGACGCGGCCAGCAGCACCTTGGCGGGCTCGCCGTGCAGGGCGTGGACCTGCACGGCGGGCCCCGGCGACCCCTCGAGCGTCGCGGTCACGTCGCGCTGGGCCGTCTCCTTGCACGCCCGGGCGAACTCCTCCAGCGACGGCACGTAGCCCGGCGTCCAGTCCTTCGGGCGCACCGCGGTGCGCATCGTCCAGGCGCGGACCACGTGCAGGGCACGCTGGCGCTGCACCGCGGCCTCCGCTGCCCACAGCAGCGCGTTGGCCGCCGCCTCCGAGCCGTCGTCACCCACGATGACGGCCCCACCCAGATCGGCGATCGTGGCCGCGGGGACGTCGACGTCCTCCGGATGGGTCACGGGGTCCTCCCTTCCCTGCAGATGTGCCGGCTCAGATGCGGGCGAGCACGGCGGGCGCGAGCTCGTCGGGGGTGGTGACGGGCCGCTGGCACACGAACCGCCGGCAGACGTACGCGGTCGGTCGTCCCCCGAGCAGCCCGCGGGCGCGCAGCAGCTCCACGC
>JALYMT010000028.1 GCA_030773555.1 Actinomycetota bacterium
AGGGCGGTGAGTACCCGGCGGACCGGGCCGTGCGTGCGAGTCATCGTGCGGGGCACGAGCACGTGGGACATGAGTTCCTCGATCTAGGACAGGGATTCGTTCGGCGTCGAGGTCGACAGTAGGGATCGGACAGCCCGGACAACATGGCCCACGAGGGGGGTAGGCGTTGGACCTCCTCAACGCCCTCAACCCCCCCCCCCCGCCTAGTCATTCACCCCCCCCGCCTAGCTAGTCATGCTGCACACCGTGCTTGGCTCGTCGCGGTGAGTGGCGTGCTATCGCTCGGGCATGCCCATCGAAGTGCTGCCCAGCCGACACCGGACGGCGTGTCCCGCACCGTCGTCGGCGGCTCCGCCGGCCGGTCTGCCTTGATCTTCGGCGCCCTACGTGTGCTGTTAGGGAAGCTGCACCGCCCAGGTTCGGCTCCGCGGTACGTATGCCGCGCCGACAAGATCGATCGTGGCTGGATGGGCACCCGGCGGCGGCCTTGCGGATGTTGGCTCGGCTGCGCGAAGGCGTGACCGACGTTCTCGCCGGCCAGTAGCGGCAGCGTGCAGAGCTTGACGATCGCCTCGCGCGCGAGTTCGCGTGGCTGCTGCACATGCCGGGGAGTCCGAGCCTGAGCTCGAACACCTCTTCACAGGCGATCACGCGTTTGCGGCCGGGGATGGCGCTCGCCAGGCAGTTCAGCAAAGTCGTCTTTCCCGCCTGCGTACCGCCCGCGACGATGACGTTCAGCCCGGCGACGACCGCGGCCTCCAGGAAGCGCGCGGCCTGAGCCGTCAGCGTGCCGAGCCCGACGAGCTCGTCGAGCGACCCGGCAGTGAGCACGAACTTGCAGATGCTCACCGACCAGTGGCCGAGCGGACGACAGTGGCCGCTTCAGCGTACGCATCCGCTGCGTCGTGACCGGACTTCGGCGCCGTGTTGCCGAGTTCGAGGCACTGTCTCCGGTTCCTTACGCCGTCCAGCCGTCTGCCCTGGTGCCGTTCCGCGAGGGACGAAGCTAAGGGTGGGGGGTCCTGGCGCTGCAGTGAATGGCCTATTTACTGCGACAAGGCTCGCCGATACCGTTCCGGTCCCCGCTGGAGCGCAGACAAGCCCCCGCTGCTTCCGGGCACGTTTACCGCGACGGAGGACGCCATGGCCCTTCGACTGCACCCCCTCGCGCCAGCGGAGGTGGTGACCTGGTCCACCGCGATGGAAGCCTTCCTGCGCCGGCGCGAGCTCGCCGTTACGACCCAGCGGGTGTACCGGCTCACTCTGACCCGAGTCGGGCAGGAGCTGGGCGACCCACCGCTGCGCGCGGTCACGAGCACGACCGTGTCCACGGCGCTGCATGCCAGCTACCCGGCCTGCTCGCCGGCGGGCTGGAACCGGCACGTCGCCACACTGCGCTCGTTCACCTCCTTCGCCGCACGTAGCGGCTGGATGGACGCCAACGCCGTGGCGACGCTGGCGCGCCGGCGGGTCGTGGAGGACCACAACCGAGCGTTGACCGCCGCGGAGCTCGAGCGGCTGTGGGCACGGCGGGACCTGAGCGTGCGCGACCGAGCGCTGTTCCGGCTGCTGTACGAGACCGCGGCACGCGCCGAAGAGGTGCTGCGGCTCAACGTCGAAGACATCGACCTGGCGCAGCGGCGCGCCGTCACCACTCGGAAAGGCGGCGCGGTGGACACCCTGCACTTCCAGACCGGCGCGGCCCGACTGCTGCCCAGGATCATGGCGGGCCGCGGCGCTGGTCCCCTGTTCCTCACCGAGCGACGGCCCGCGGCCACCCGAGCACCGGCACTTCTCGACCTGGACTCAGCAACGGGCCGGGCGCGGTTGTCATACCGGCGAGCGGCGCAGGTCTTTTAGGCAGCGACCGGCGGGCGGACCCTGCACCAACTTCGGCACACGGCGATCGTTGAGCTGGCTGGCGCCAGAGTCCCGCTGCCGCTGCTCATGGCCAAGAGCCGGCACGCGAGCCTGCGAACGCTTCAGCGCTACGCCCGGCCCAGTCAGGACGCCGTCGCAGCCCTCACCGCCGCGCAGGACCCAGAACGCCGACG
>JALYMT010000029.1 GCA_030773555.1 Actinomycetota bacterium
GCGCGGCGGGCAGCGGCGCGGCCACGGCCGGGGCGGCCTGCCCGGCGAACGTGACGGCCCCGGCCAGGACCGGAGTGAGGAGGATCTTCGCACCTCGCCGGGCGAGGCCGGGCAGGGCGACGTGAGCCTGTGACATCGGATTCCTCTCCGACGCCTGCGAGGTGAGCTGTCGGGTTCGGACGGGAGCTCGTCCGGCCGCGCTCGCGGCTTCACCCCAAGGCAGCTCCCGAGGGAGCAGCCGGTCTGGTTCCCCCGCTCCTGCCAAGGGTCATGCTCGAGGGGGGTGCCCTGTGTGGCAGGACTCGGCGTCCAGGGCGTCCCGCTCCTGCCGCCTTCGGCAGGTGCACTGTCGATATCGGCAGCTCACCTCCCGGCCTGCCGGCTGCGGAAGTAAGGCCTAGGCCAAACCGTCACCAACCGGGTTTCAGCCCGCTCCCGACCGGGCCGCGTCGCCGCACCCGGTCAGGGCAGCCGGCGGCGGCCGGCGAAGCCGAGGTCGCGGCGGTGGTACCAGGTCAGCTCGGAGTCGCCCTCGAGCCAGCACAGCAGCACTGGCACCCCGTCGAGCTCGGCGGCGAAGTCGACCAGCAACGGGGCGAAGCCCTTGAGCTCGGCGCCGGTCTGCTGCACCTGCGCCATCAGCTCGTCGAGCCGGGCGTGCGTGGCCTTCAACTCGGGCAGCCCGCCCAGCCGCGTCGGCAGGCCGGCGGGAGCCAGCGACGCGGCCAGCTCGGCGGCGTCGGCGCGGACAGCGACGATCTCGTCGAGCACCGGCCGCAGCCAGGCGAGCTCGGCGCGCGCCTCGGCGACGGTGAACAGGCCCACGCTCAGCTCCGCAGGTGTCGGTCGAAGAAGTCGGTCGTGCGCCGCATCGACGACGGCCAGGCCGGGCCGAACGCGTGCTCCTCCCCCTCGTACGTGTCCAGCTGCACGTCCTTGCCGGCTCGTTGGAGCGCCTCGAGCGTCTCCTGCGACCAGACGATCGGGCAGGTGTCGTCGGAGGTGCCGTGGTGCATGAGCAGCGGCGCGCGGACGCGGTCGAAGAACGTACGCGCCGAGACGCCGCGCCAGAACTCGGGGTTGTCTTCCGGTGAGCCGTACGCGTCGAGAATCCGGCGCGTCAACCGGCGCTGTCCCGGCTCCCCGCGCGTCCACCGGTCGAAGTTGTCGACCGCGTCGGAGCTCGTCGGCGCGAACACCACGGCGGCGTCGAGGAGGTCGGGCTGGGCGACGAGGACGTTGTACGCGATGCCGCCGCCCATCGAGCGCCCGAGCAGCCCGACCCACTCCCCGTCCAGCGCGGGCAGCTCCGAGCCCTTGACGGCGAGCACGGCGTTGATGACGTCCTCGGTGTAGCCGAGGCGAAGTTCCAGCTCGTTGTCGGCGTCGTCGTCGGATCCCGCGTGGTTGCGGTAGTCGGTGTGCAGGACGACGTAGCCGCGGCGGGCGAGGTGGTCCTGCTCGCGCATCAGCCCACGGCCGGTCGTGTAGACGTCGGCGTCGATGTAGCCGTGCGCCAGCACGAGCACGGGGAACGGCCCGTTGCCCCTGGGCACGTTCATGACGCCGGAGATGGTGAGGTCGCCGCTCTCGTACGTGACCGCGTAGCGGATGTACGCGTCGGTACGCGCGAGGACCCGGCCGGTACGGAGGTCGCGCCCGTCGTACGTCTTCTGCATTCGGGCCGGCAGCGAGACCGGGTGCGGCGACGCGGCTGCCGGGGCTGCCGGGGTCGGCATCGCGCCCGCGGCTGCCCGCGCGGTGTCGCCCGCCGGCAGGGGCGTCGGGCGCTCTATCGCCGGGGAGCCGGTGCAGGCGAAGGTCGCGAGCGCGCCGAGGACGACCAGCGCCGGCAGTCGGAGGTGGCGCGTCATGGTCCCATCGTGCTCCTCGGTCGCGCGGACGGCGCGGGCACGGACGGCGCGGGCACCGCGGCACGGCCCTTCAGGCGTAGTAGCGCAGCCACAGGTAGGGCCAGGCGAGGAGCACGGTGATCGCGGCGACGACCAGGCCGTAGCGGGTGAACTGCCAGAAGCTGATCGGCTGCCCGTTGCGGGCGGCGATGCCCAGGACGACGACGTTGGCGCTGGCGCCGATCGCGGTGGCGTTGCCGCCCAGGTCGGCGCCCAGGGCCAGCGCCCACCACAGCGCCCGCCCCTGGCCGGGATCGTCGGCACCATCCACCAGGCTCTGCACGAGCGGGGTCATGGTGGCCACGTACGGGATGTTGTCGACGATGCCCGAGAGCACCGCGGAGCCGAAGAGCAGCCCGGTCGCGGCCACGAAGTACCGGTCGCCCACGGCGGCGGTGGCGGCCTCGCCGAGCGCGCGGATGACGCCGGTCTCGACCAGGCCGCCGACCATGATGAACAGGCCCATGAAGAACACCAGGGTCGGCCACTCGACCTCCTCGAGGAACTCCGCCGGTGACGACCGCGAGACGATCACGATCGTGCCGGCGCCGAGCAGCGCGATGACCGAGGGCTCCAGGTGCAGCACGGGATGCAGCACGAACGCGGCGACGACCGCGCCCAGCACGACCAGGGCGCGGATGAGCTGGCGGACGTCGCCGAGGACCTCCCGCTCGTCGAGGGCCATCATCTCGGCGACCCGGTCCTCGTCGTAGCGGAACGAGCGGCGGAACATGACTCGGCACAGGAGGACGAACACGACGAGCAGCCCGACCACGATCGGGCCCATGTTGACGAGGAAGTCGTTGAAGGACAGCCCGGCCCGGCTGGCGATGATGATGTTCGGCGGGTCACCGACCAGGGTGGCCGCGCCGCCGATGTTGGAGGCGAGCACCTCGGCGATCAGGTACGGCGCCGCGGGCACGTCGAGCCGTTCGCACACCAGCAGGGTCACCGGTGCCACCAGCAGCACGGTGGTGACGTTGTCGAGGAATGCCGACGCGACCGCGGTGAGCAGCACCAGCATGACCATGATGGGAAAAGGGCGGCCGCGGGCCTTCTTCGCCGACCAGATCGCGAGGAACTCGAACAGCCCGGTCTGCTTGACCACGCTGACGATGACCATCATGCCGAGCAGGAGGAAGATGACGTTCCAGTCGACGCCGGTCTCCTCGCTGAAGAAGGCCGCGTGCGTGTCGGTGGCGCCGATCAGGACCATCGCCGCGGCGCCGCCGAGGGCGACCGCGACCCGGTTGATCCGCTCGGTGGCAATCAGCAGGTAGGCCACCGCGAAGACGGTGACCGCGAGCGCGGCCCTCACGCGCTGGGCAGCAGGACGTCGAGCAGCCCGGCGACGGTGATCGCCCCGAGCAGCGTGCCGCCGTCGACGACCGCGACCAGCGGGCTGTGCAGCCGGGCCATCACCGCCGCGACCTCCATGGCGGTGGCGCCGGCGTCCACCACCGGCAGCTCCGGACGCTTGCGGGGCAGCAGCTCCCGCACCGGATGCTCGGCGAGGCGGCCGCACAACCGGTCCGCGGCCCGCTCGTCGTAGGCGCGGGCCAGCGCCGGGTCCTCCTGGACGTACCCGGGAAGGACGAACCGCAGCACCTGCGATCCGGGGAGGACCGTCTGGGGATGACCGTCGGAGTCCAGGACGATCAGCCCGGGGAGCTTGCGCTCGGCGAGCAGTCGGGCCGCGTCGAGCGCGTTGGTGTCGGGCCCGACGACGGGGAAGGGCTGGGCGAGGTCACGGGCCAACATGGGCAGGGGCTCCCGTTCGGAGACGACGACGACAAAGACGTCGCCGACCAGGCTTCCCGGCACACCGAGGGACAGCGTAGGGCCCGACAGGAGTAGGGAAGGACGTGCGATGGCGGGAGAACTTCGCCGGTGGCTCCGCCGATCGGTGCGCCGCGCCGGCGCGGACAGCTACATGCGCCTGATGCTGGTCAGCTTCGCGGCGGTGCTGCTCGGCACCCGGGTCTATCTGGCGCTGACCGGCTATCCCCAGGTCGGCGGCGAGGTGCTGCACATCGCGCACGCGCTGTGGGGAGGTCTGCTGCTGTTCGTCGCCGCCCTGCTGCCGCTGCTGGTCGCCAGCCGGTGGGCGTACACCGCCACCGCCCTGCTCGCCGGCATCGGTGCCGGGCTGTTCATCGACGAGGTCGGGAAGTTCATCACCCAGGACAACGACTACTTCTTCCCCGCGGCCGCGCCGATCGTGTACGCGGTCTTCCTGCTGTCCGTCCTGGTGTACGTGCAGGTACGGGCCCGCACTCCCGCCACCCGCGGACCGAGCTGTACGCGGCGCTGGAGGAGTTCAAGGAGGTGCTCGACCACGACCTCGAGCCCGCCGAGCGGGCCGCCCTCGAGGCCCGCCTGGTGCGCGCCGCGCAGCGCGCGGAGCGCACGCACCAGCCCGAGCTGGGCCGCCTCGCCGAGGTGCTGCTGGACTTCGTCCGCTCCGACGCGCTGACCCCGGTGCCGGCCGAGCCCGGGCCGCTGCAGCGCTGGCGCGAGCGGCTCGACCGGCTGGCCGCCCGCTGGCTGACCGAGCCCCGGCTCCGCATCGGGCTGGCCGTGGGTCTGGGCGCCCTGGGCGCGTTCGCGGTCGTCGACCTGGTCGTGGTCGTCGGGATCGCGCTGGACTCCATCGGCGGCTCGCGCCTCGCCGTCGCGGAGCTGGCGAACCGGTTCGCCCGGATCGAGGTCGGCAGCGGCAGGGGCCTGCTGCTGCTCATGGCCCGGGTCGCGCTGGACGGAATCAGCGGACTGCTGCTGCTGGTCGCCGCCGTGCTGCTGCTCGGCCGGCGCCGCCGGATCGCGCTGCGGATGGCGTCCTACAGCCTGCTGCTGTCGCTGACGGTGGTGAATCTGCTCGTCTTCTACTTCGTGCAGTTCCTCGCCGCTGCCGGAGCCCTCGCCCAGCTCGCGCTGCTGCAGGGGGTGAACCGCTACTCGCGTAGCCACCTGCAGCCGCGGCGCCAGCCATGACCCGACGAGTTCGCCGCGACGAAGCCACTGGACTGCCGCTCGAGGCCAAGCCGAAGCCCCGCGGTGATCGCCTACGGGGGTACCGGCAGACCGCCGCTCTCGTCGGCATCAGCATGGGCCGCAACGCCCTCGCCCGTTGGCTCGACGAAAGCGAGCAGACCGGCAACCACCGGGCCACTCCGCCGCCTGACCCACCTCTCCCCGCTTAGCCGCCCACCGCGGGGCGCTAGCCTGTCCCGAGGCGCCCCTGGACGCCAAGACGCCCCCTACGTTCACGAGCGACCCGTAACAGCGCCACCACCTTGGCTCCAACGCCGACCCGCGGTTGCGCGAGGCCGGCCAAGACCCCCCAACCCAGCCGCACGACAAGATCTGCAAGACCGCGACCAAGATACGGACCAACTTTCGGAACGGTTGCGGACCACCACCGCCCCCGTAGCTCAGGGGATAGAGCAGCGGTTTCCTAAACCGTTTGTCGGAGGTTCGAATCCTCTCGGGGGCACCCGCATTTCCCCAGGTCAGCGGCTTGCACGTCGCTCGGCAAGATCGACCACCGGGTCGTCATGGCGCACACATGGCACATGCAAGACGCGGGCCGCATCGAGTCGGTCGGCCACCGCGTCGAGGTCGACGCCGAACAGGTGGGCGTAGCGGTCGAGGGTCAACGTCGCCGAGGCGTGCCCGAGCATGGCCTGCACGCCCTTGACGTTCGCCCCGGCCCTTGATCGCCAGCGACGCCGCGGTGTGGCGCAGCTCGTGCGGGGTAAGCCCGTCGCGGCCGACCGAGGACGCGCCCGGGTCAAACGTCCGCCGCCGGAAGTTCGCCAGCCTCAGCACCGCGCCCCGCGGCGAGGGGAACGCCAGCTCCTCCGGTCCCTTGCCGGCGAGCTGCGCGGCCAGGTCGTCGCGGAGGAAGCGGGGCACGGGCACCGAGCGGTGCTGGTGCGTCTTTGGTGGGCCGAAGATCAC
>JALYMT010000030.1 GCA_030773555.1 Actinomycetota bacterium
GGCCGGGGTCGGCGCCGGCGGGGAGGCGGCTGCGGGCGCCGCCGGCGGCTGGGACCGGCGCTGGCGCAGCAGTGCGCTGACCTCCTCGGGCTCGAGCAGCCCGGGCAGGCCGAGGTAGTCCTGCTCCTCGGCGGCGGTGCCGAACTCCCCGCCGTCGTAGAGCGCGCGGTCGAAGGCGGCCTCCGCCTCGAGCGCCTCGAACGCGAAGCCCTCCTGCTGCCCCGGGGAGTCGCGACGGCGCTGCGCCTCGGCGACCAGCGCCTCCTCGGGAGCGAACGTGCCCTCCCGCAGCGGCCGGTCGAGGGCGTGGTCGCGCTCGCGCTCCAGCTCCGCGGCGAAGCCCATGAGCGCCGGCACCGAGGGAAGGAACACCGAGGCCGTCTCGCCCCGGCGGCGGGCCCGGACGAACCGGCCCACGGCCTGCGCGAAGAACAGCGGCGTGGAGACGCTGGTGGCGTAGACCCCCACAGCGAGCCGGGGCACGTCGACGCCCTCCGAGACCATGCGTACGGCCACCACCATCCACCGCGCGTCGGAGGCGGCGAAGGCGTCGATGCGGTCGCTCGCCCCGGCGTCCTCGGAGAGCACTACGACGGGGGCCTCGCCGGTGACGGCGCGCAGCCGCGCCGCGTACGCCCGGGCCGCGGCGTGGTCAGAGGCGATGACCAGGCCGCCGGCGTCGGAGACGTGGCGGCGTACCTCGCTGAGCCGCCGGTCGGCGGCGGCGAGCACCGCGGGGATCCAGTTGCCCTGCGCGTCGAGCGCGGTGCGCCAGGCCTGCTGCCCGAGGTCGCGGGTCAGCGGCTCCCCCAAGGTGGCGGCCACCTCGTCGCCGGCGGAGGTGCGCCAGCGCATCGAGCCTGCGTAGGCGAGGAAGAGCACAGGCCGGACGACGTCGTCGCGCAGCGCCCGCCCGTAGCCATAGGAGTAGTCGGCGAGCGAGCGGCGGACGCCGTCGGGCCCCGGGGCGTAGGTGACGAAGGGGATGGGCGTCACGTCGGAGCGGAAGGGAGTGCCGGTCATGGCCAGGCGCCGGGTCGCCGGGTCGAAGGCTTCGCGGATCGCCTCGCCCCAGGCGAGCGCGTCGCCGCCGTGGTGGATCTCGTCGAGGATGACGAGGGTGCGCCGCGACTCCGTCCGCCGGCGGTGCAGCGCGGGGTGGGCGGCGACCCCGGCGTAGGTCACCGCGATGCCGGCGAAGTCGCGCGTGCTCGCTCCGCCCGTGTTGCGGAAGTCGGGGTCGAGGGCGATGCCGACCCGGGAGGCGGCGTCGGCCCACTGCCGCTTGAGGTGCTCGGTGGGCGTCACGACGGTGACCGCCTGGACGACGCCGCGGGCGAGCAGGTCACTGGCCACCCGCAGCCCGAACGTCGTCTTGCCCGCTCCCGGCGTCGCGACGGCGAGGAAGTCACGGGCACCGGTGGCGGCGGTGCGGGCGTACGCCTCGAGGGCCTCCTGCTGCCACGCCCGCAGGCGGGGGGCGGTGCCCCAGGGCGCGCGGGCGGGATAGGCGGGCGGGAGGGAGGAGGCGGCGCTGGTGCTCATGGCGGGTTGGAGGCTAGTGCCCGCCACCGACGGACACGCCGGGCGCGCGGGGCCCGGCCGCGTCGGCGGGTGCGGGCTCCCGCGGGACGAGGCGGGCGGCGAGCACCGCCGCGAGGGCCGCGAGCAGCGCCATCGACACCCAGATGACGAGGAACACCGGGCGGTCGCGCGCCGGCCCGACGTGCAGGGCGGCGAAGACCGCGCCGGCCGCTCCCACGCCCACGATGCTGCCCACCGCGTCACTCACCTGCAGGGCCGCGGAGTTCGCTCCGGCCTCGGCCGGGGGGGACTGCTCGAGCAGGAGCACACCGACGGTGGTGATGCCCAGGCCCATGCCGAGGCCGGCGACGGTCCAGCCCACCGCGACCACGCCGGCGGGCACCCCCGGCAGGAGCGCGACCGGGAGCACGGCGATACCCCCGGTGACGAGCAGCGCGCCGCCCCTCACGAGGAGCCAGCGGGGCAGCCGCAGCGCAGGCCGTCCCTGGAACCAGGAGCCGAAGGCCCAGCCGAGGGCCGCACCGGTCAGGGTGAAGCCGGCGAGGGTCGTGGAGAGCTCCCGCTCCTGCACGAGCATGAGCGGCACGAAGGTCTCGGCTCCGAAGAAGGCACCGGCCAGCACGCCGCGCAGCAGCACCGTCGTGGGCAGGCCCCGCCCGGCCCGCAGCGTGCCCGGCGGCAGCAGCGGGGGCAGGCCGACGGCGAGCAGGACGCCGCCGGCTGCCCCGAGCGCCACGCTGAGCGCGTCGAGGCGCTGGGCGGCGTACTGCAGCAGGGCCGTCCCCGACGCGGCAGCCAGCGCGTACGACAGGCGGCGTCCCGACGATCGCGACGGCGGCGACGCTGCCGAGGGCGCAACCGTGTCGAGGGCGGCCAGCCGCGGAGCCACGAGGAGCACGGCGGGCACCAGCAGCGGCAGGACGGCGAGGAAGACCCACCGCCAGGAGACCTCGTCGGTGAGCCAACCCGCGACCGCCGGCCCCACGATCGAGGGCAGCACCCAGGCGCTGGACAGGACGGTGAACGCTTGCGGGCGCAGGTCCTCGGGATAGGCGCGGGCGAGGATGACGTAGACCGCGACGATGTTCACCCCGCCCCCGAAGCCCTGCACGGCCCGCGCCACGACGAGGACGAACATGCTCGGGGCGGCGGCCGCGAGCACCAGGCCCAGGGCGAAGACGGCGGCGCTCACGAGGAACGGCAGGCGCGGGCCGCGCCGGTCGCACAGCTGCCCAGCCACGACCATGCCCACGAGCGAGGTCGTGAAGAAGGCGCTGAACGCGAGCGCGTAGAACTGCACGCCGTCGAGCTCCCGGGCCACCACGGGCATCGCGGTGATCACCCCGATGGCCTCGAAGGCGACGACGACGATCGCGAAGAGGATCCCGACCGTGAGCCGGCGGTACGCCGGGGCGTACACGCCGGAGGTGCGGGAGGGGGTCACCGGCCCAGGCTAGGGGGCGGGCAGCATCCGCGCCCGCGACGGGCGGGCCGACGTCAGGCTCGGTAGTGCTGCCAGGCGTCGCTCATGCGCCGGGCCTGGTCGGGGGTGAACTGGTCCATGCAGTCGTCGTCGCTGTAGTCCATGAAGTTGCGCACCGGGTCGAGCCCGGGCTGGTTGCAGCTGTCGGAGCCTCCCGGGCAGCCAAAGGCCGGCACCTTCTCCTTCGGCGTGTCGGCCACGAAGTCGTTGCTGGCCGAGCAGCCGCCCTGGAAGGTGTGGTAGAGCGCCGCCCAGTGGCCGACCTCGTGGGTCAGCGTGTCGCCCTCGTTGTAGGGGGCGGCACTGCCCCCCGGCATCGACTCGTCGAGGATGACGACGCCGTCCCTTCCCGGCCGCGTCCGGTACTCGCGGGGGAACGTCGCCCAGCCCAGCAGACCGTCGCCGCTGTTCGCGGAGTAGACGTTGAGCGTGCCGGCCCCGCCCTCGCGCAAGGCGTTCTTGGCCGCGCGCTCCTCGGCGGAGCCGTAGCGCATCGTCGCCCAGCCGCCGTCGACGGTGTAGTCGATGTCGACCAGCTGGAACCGCAGGCCCGTCTTCGCCGCGTCGGCCGAGGTGGCCCCGCTGAACGCCGCGTTCAACACCTGCAGCTGCGCGGCCACCAGGCGCTCCTGGCGCGACCTCTCCTCCCGTGACAGGGCGTGGTCGGTGATCACGTGGAACTGGGTGGGGACGACGACCGAGCCGGGGGCCAGCGCGGGATAGGACGGGATGACCCCGTGCGCGTTCGCCGTGGGATCGGGCAGCTCGTTCGGGTCGGGACGCCCCCCGCCCTTGCTGCGGGCCAGCGGAGCAGCGCCTTCGGTCGCGTCCTCCGCGCACTCCACCGCAGCACTCGGGGTCCCCGCCCCGACCGCCACCGTCGCCGCGCTTCCCGGGCTCAGGCCGAAGGCGAGGGCCACGAACGTGGCGGCTGCGTAGGCACCTGCCCGGGCACGGGCGGTGCGGGCCGGGATCTCGTCCGTGCACGTCCTCTCACCGGAGCTCTTGATCGGCAGGCTGGCGGGCCTACTCCCGGTACGCCCGCCAGATCGCCCACATGCGCACCGCCTGGCCCTGAGTGAAGGCGTACATGCAGCGGTCGAAGCCGTAGTCCATGAAGTTGTGCACCGGGTCCTTGCCGGGCGCGGCGCAGCTGTCGCGGCCCGGCGGGCACCGGTAGGAGGCCGAGGACTCCGCCGGGGTGTCGGCGACCAAGTCACCCGGGCCGCGGCAGCCGCCCTCGAAGGTGTGGTAGAGCCCGAGCCAGTGCCCGACCTCGTGGGTGGCGGTGTCGCCCTCGCCGTAGCCCGCGGCGTCGCCGCCCGGCAGGGTCGCGTGGTCCAGGACGAGGCCGTCCTGCTCCGGGCTCGAGGAGTAGCTGCCGGGGAACGTCGCCCAGCCGAGCAGGCCGTCGGCGGGGTCGGCGAGGTAGATGTTGAGCGTGCCGGCGCCCCCCCGGTGCAGGGCCGCCTTCATCCGGCGCTCCACCCGGCTGTCCTGGCGCACCCGGAACCAGGCCTTGTTGACCGTCGTCCGGCTGCCCGCCAGGACGAAGGAGAACGGCGTCGCCGCCCCGCCGGTCGCACCCCCGTACGACCGGTTGAGCACCCGGATCTGCCGTTGCACCCGGGCCCGGGACACCCGCCCGGACCTGCCGTCGGTGAGAACGTGGACGTACACCGGGATCCGTACGCGCGCGGCGGCCGGACGCGGCGAGGCGGCGCGCGGCTGGGCGGCAG
>JALYMT010000031.1 GCA_030773555.1 Actinomycetota bacterium
GTTCGTCGACCTCGGCGGCGTCGACGGCCTGGTGCACGTCTCCGAGCTGTCCTGGAAGCACATCGACCACCCCTCCGAGGTCGTCGAGGTCGGCCAGGAGGTCACCGTCGAGGTCCTCGACGTCGACATGGACCGCGAGCGGGTCTCGCTGTCGCTGAAGGCGACGCAGGAGGACCCGTGGCAGCAGTTCGCCCGCACCCACCAGATCGGGCAGATCGTGCCGGGCAAGGTCACCAAGCTGGTCCCGTTCGGCGCGTTCGTCCGAGTCGACGAGGGCATCGAGGGCCTGGTGCACATCTCCGAGCTGGCCGAGCGGCACGTGGAGATTCCCGAGCAGGTCGTGCAGGTCGGCAACGACGTGTTCGTCCGAGTGATCGACATCGACCTCGAGCGGCGGCGCATCTCGCTGTCGCTCAAGCAGGCCAACGAGGCCGCACCGGTCGAGGGTGCCGACACGTTCGACCCCAGCCTCTACGGCATGGCCGCCAACTACGACGAGCAGGGCAACTACATCTACCCCGAGGGCTTCGACCCGGAGACCAACGAGTGGCTGCCCGGCTACGACCGTCAGCGGGAGGAGTGGGAGCGCCAGTACGCCGAGGCGCAGACCCGCTTCGAGGCCCACCAGCGCCAGGTGAGCGAGGCCCGGCGCAGCGACGCCGCAACGACGACCGGTGAGGCTGCTCCCTCGACGTACTCGTCCTCGGACGACCGGTCAGGGGGAACGCTGGCCTCCGACGAGGCGCTGGCCGCACTGCGTGAGAAGCTCACCGGCGGCGGTGCCTGAGCTCGATCCGCAGATCCCGAAGGGCCTCCGCTGCAGCGGGGGCCCTTCGGGCGTGTGACGTCGGCCGTACGCGGGCCGGGGATCACGCTCCGGTCGGGCCGGTCGCGCGCACCCGGTCCAGCAGCCCGGTCGTGGAGCGGTCCTCGACGTAGTCCACAATGCGTACCTCGCCACCGAGGGCGCGTACGAGCGGCGCCTCGGGCAGCTCGTCGAGCATGTCCTCGGTGTAGTCACCGCCCTTGACGTAGACGTCGGGCCGCGCGAGGCGCAGCAGGTCGGCGGGGGTGTCGCCGTCGAAGACGACCAGATGGTCGACCGCGGAGAGGGCGGCCAGCACCGCGGCCCGGTCCTCGACCGGGTTCACCGGACGGTCGGCGCCCTTGAGCCGGCGCACGCTCTCGTCGCTGTTGACGGCGACGATCAGCACGTCGCCCAGGGCCTTGGCCGCCTCGAGGTAGGCGATGTGACCGCGGTGCAGCACGTCGAAGCAGCCGTTGCTGAACACGATCCGCCGGCCCAGCGCCCGGTGGGTCTCGACGCACGCGGCCAGCCGCTCGACGCCGAGCAGGCGCTCGGCGGAGCTGCCCAGGCGGTCCCGCAGCTCGGGAAGCGCGCAGGTCGTCGTGCCCGGTTGCCGCACCACCACGGCGGCGGCGGCGCCGCCGACCTCCGCGGCGGCGAACGGGGCGGCGCCGGCGGCGAGGGCCACCGCGAACGCCGCCGTGAAGGTGTCGCCCGCACCGGTGGCGTGCGCGACGTCGAGTGCCTCGGCGTGCACGCGGTAGGGCGGGGTGTCGGGCTGGAGCACCAGCGCGCCGTCGCGGTCTAGGGTGGCGAGCACCAGCTGCGCGCCCGCGGCCGCCAGCAGCGCGTCGCGGCACTCGGTCACCGCGGCCAGCCGGTCGCGGCGGAACGCGGCGAGCTCGCGGGGCGCCAGCAGCGTCTCCAGCTCCTCGGCATCGGGCTTGACCGCGTACGGGCGCACTGCGGCCCAGCGGGCGGGATCGTGGGCGTCGACGACGAGGGGCACGCCCCGCTCCGCCACGAGCCGGCCGAGGTGGGCGACCAGTGCGTCGGAGAACAACCCGGAGGCGTAGTCGCAGGCGAGGACGAGGTCGGCGCCCGCGACCGCGGCGCCCAGTCGGGCCGCGAGCCGCTCCTCGGCCTCGGCGGGCAGCGGGCCGATGTCGCCGGTGTCGTAGCGCACGAGCAGGTGGGCTTCCGACAGGATGCGCCGTTTCGCGACCGTGGTGCGCCCCCCGAGGCGGAGCACGTCGCCCACGGGCACCCCGTCGGCGGCCAGCAGCTCGCGCGCGTGCGCCCCGTCGCGGTCGTCGCCCACGGCCGACAGGAAGCGCACCCGGGCCCCCAGCGCGGCCGCACAGCGCGCGGTGTTCGCCGCCGCTCCGGGGGCGTGCACCTGGTCGGTGACGCGCACGACCGGCACCGGGGCCTCCCGTGACAGGCCGCGCGAGGGGCCGCGGTACCACCCGTCCAGGACCGTCTCGCCGACGACGACGATCTCGACGCCCGCGAACCGGTCGAGCAGCCCGGCCCAGCTCGCTGTCGTCTCGCCGCTCACGAACCGGCCGCCTACCCGCGTACTCGCGGTCTGATACCGGCACGGGAGCTCCGGCTCCGTCCGGCGTCTACTGTCGGTCCTGTGCTCAAGGTCGGACTGACGGGCGGCATCGGCTCGGGCAAGAGCGAGGTGGCGCGCCGGCTGGCCGCGCACGGCGCCGTCGTCGTCGACGCCGACGCGGTCGCCCGCGAGGTGGTCGCCCCGGGCACCCCCGGACATCAGGCCGTGGTCGCCGCGTTCGGGCCGACGATGCTGCGGCCCGACGGGGGGCTCGACCGGGCCCGCCTGGGTGCCCTGGTCTTCACCGACGAGGACGCCCGGAAGCGGCTGGAGAGCATCGTCCACCCGCTCGTCCGGCAGCGCTCGCAGGAGCTCATGGACGCGGCCCCTGCCGGGTCCGTCGTCGTGTACGACGTCCCGCTGCTCGTCGAGAGCGAGCTGGGCGAGGGCTTCGACCTGGTGGTCGTCGTGGACGCCCCTGAGGACGTGCAGGTGGCCCGGCTGGTCGGCGCCCGGGGCATGAGCGCGGCCGATGCCCGGGCCCGGCTGGCCGCTCAGGCCGGGCGGCAGGACCGCCTGGCCGCCGCCGACGTAGTGATCGACAACTCCGGGTCCCTCGACGACCTGGAGCGCCAGGTCGGCGCGCTCTGGGCCGACCTGCAGCGCCGCCTCGCCGGCGCCGGCGGCGCGGGCCGCAGTCGCTAGCCGTCCCTCCTCAGAGGTGCTCGAGCCCCAGCTGCGGCAGGAGGTGGGCCAGCAGGCCAACGGGGTCGGGCTCCAGCCAGCGGGGCAGGTCGCGGAAGTCGCTCGCGGAGACCAGCCGGACGTCCCCCCAGTGCCAGCCCAGGAAGACCGTGGGGTCGGCCGTGGCCACGGCCTCGGCACCGTACGTGCGGCCGTCGCACAGCACGAGCAGGTAGACGCGGTCGGAGTCCAACCAGCCCGGCAGCTCCTGCGGGCTGAACACGGTGAACCCGTCGACCGGGTGCTCCGTCGGGGTCGCTTCCATGCGGTCCCTCCTCACCGCAATCATCGGCAGCGCAGCGGCCGCCGGGACGCGCCGTTCGGGGTGCCGAGGGTTACCGCGGCGTCGATCCGAGTATCAGTGCCCGTTTCGCTCCCGTCCGCTGCCCGCGGGGGAGCGGCGAGGGCGGGCCGCCCGAGCCGGAATCCGGCTCCGCGCACGGTCTCGATCCACTCCCGGTCGGCGAGCTTGCGGCGCAGAGCGGCGACGTGCACGTCGAGCGTCTTCGTCGAGCCCACGTAGTGGGCGTCCCAGACGCTCTCCATGATGCGTTCCCGCCGGACCAGGGCTCCCGGGTCGGCGCAGAGCAGGTCCAGCAGCTCGAACTCCTTGAGGGTCAGCGCCACCTCGTCGCCGTCGAGCAGCACCCGGCGCTCCCGACGGTCGATCACCAGCCGGCCCAGGTCCTGCCGGGGCGGTGCGAAGCCGTAGGCGTCGAGGGAAGGCACGTCGGCGGTCCCGGGGGACGAGGGGCCGGGTTCGGCTGAGCCGGTCTCGTCCCGGCGGACCTCGACGCTCCCGGGCGACCCGTCCTCCCGAGCCCAGCGACAGCGGCGCAGCAGGGCCCGCACCCGGGCCAGCAGCTCCTCGAAGCCGAAGGGCTTGACGACGTAGTCGTCGGCGCCCACCTCCAGTCCCAGGACCCGGTCGTGCTCGCCGGTGCGCGCGCTGGTCATGAGGATCGGTACCCGGGTGCGCTGCCGGAGGATGCGGCACACCTCCAGCCCGTCGGCATCCGGTAGGTCGAGGTCGAGCAGGACGACGTCGACCTCCGGTTGTCCCGCCCGGGCCAGCACTTCGCGAGCAGTGCGCACCGTCGAAACGTCGAGCCCCCGGCGGCGGAGGGCATCGGCCAGGGGACCGGCGAGGTCCGCGTCGTCCTCGACGAGCAGGACGCGGACCGCGTACAGGGACGGCGGCAGGACGAAGTCGGTCATCGGAGCAGCTCGTCCCCTTCCCGCGCCCGGCGGCCGGGCTCGACCTCGCCGCACCCTAGTAGTGCTTGGTTAGGTCTTACATGGGTGTGCTTCGTGGTGCTGTCATCGGGAGATGACACCGGAGGAGCTGGCCGGGGTGCGTGCCCGGTTGGAGGAGTTCGCGGCGGAGATGTTCGTCCCGCTGCCCCGCTGCGATCAGCGGGACAAGGCGCAGACCTATCTGCGGGGTCTGCTGCTGGACGGGCGGCGAAAGTCGATGCAGCCGATGGGCGAGCGCCTCGGGGTGGACTATCAGGGGCTGCAGCAGTTCGTGACCTCCTCCACCTGGGAGGTGGCCCCGGTTCGGGAGCGGCTGGCCACCCGGGCCGTCGAGGTCATCGGCCCGGCGGCGTGGGTGGTCGATGACACCGGTTTCGTCAAGGACGGCACCGCCTCCCCGGGGGTGGCCAGGCAGTATTCGGGCAGCTTGGGCAAGGTCGGCAACTGTCAGGTCGGGGTGTCGGTGTCCGCGGTCACCGATTCCGCGTCGTGCCCGCTGGACTGGCGGCTGTTCCTGCCCGAGAGCTGGGATGACACTGCGGCGGCGGTCGCCGCGGACGGCGAGCGGGCCGCGGCGGTGCGGGCGCGGCGGACCCACGCCGGCATCCCCGCCGAGGAGCGGCACCGGCCGAAGTGGGCGCTGGCCCTGGACATGCTCG
>JALYMT010000032.1 GCA_030773555.1 Actinomycetota bacterium
GTGTTCGAGACCCTTCAGGACCGCCTCGCCGCGACGTTCAAGGACATGCGCGGCAAGGGCCGGCTCTCCGATGCCGACATCGACGCCGCCGCGCGCGAGATCCGGCGTGCGCTGCTCGAAGCCGACGTCGCGCTGCCTGTCGTCAAGGACTTCGTCGCCGCCATCAAGGAGCGGGCCCGCGGCGCGGAGGTCTCCCAGGCGCTGAACCCCGCGCAGCAGGTCATCAAGATCGTCAACGAAGAGCTCATCGGCATTCTCGGCGGTGAGACCCGCCGGCTGCGGTTCGCGAAGAACCCGCCCACGGTGATCATGCTCGCCGGCCTGCAGGGCTCGGGCAAGACCACCCTCGCCGGCAAGCTCGGTCGCTGGCTGCGCGCGCAGGGCCACCAGCCGATGCTGGTCGCGGCCGACCTGCAGCGCCCGAACGCGGTGCAGCAGCTGCAGGTCGTCGGCCAGCGCGCCGGCGTACCCGTGTTCGCCCCCGAGCCGGGCAGCGGGGTGGGTGACCCCGTACGCGTGGCCCGCGCCTCGCTCGAGGTGGCCCGCAACCGCCAGCACGACGTCGTCGTCGTCGACACCGCCGGCCGGCTGGGCATCGACGCCGAGCTGATGCAGCAGGCCGCCGACATCCGCGACGCGGTTCACCCCGACGAGATCCTCTTCGTGGTCGACGCGATGATCGGCCAGGACGCCGTCGTGACCGCGCAGGCCTTCCTCGACGGCGTCGGCTTCGACGCGGTGGTCCTGACCAAGCTCGACGGCGACGCGCGCGGTGGCGCGGCCCTCTCGGTCGCCCGCGTCACCGGCCGCCAGATCCTCTTCGCCTCCACCGGCGAGAAGCTCGAGGACTTCGACCTCTTCCATCCCGAGCGGATGGCCTCGCGCATCCTGGGGATGGGCGACGTACTGACGCTCATCGAGCAGGCCGAGCGCGCCTTCGACGCCGACCAGGCCGCGCAGATGACCGCGAAGTTCGAGGGTGGTCAGGACTTCACCCTCGAGGACTTCCTCTCTCAGATGCAGGCCGTGCGCCGCATGGGCTCGATGTCCAAGCTGCTCGGCATGCTGCCCGGGATGGGGCAGTACCGCGAGCAGATCGACAACCTCGACGAGCGCGAGCTCGACCGGGTCGAGGCGATGATCCGCTCGATGACCCCCCAGGAGCGCGCCGACCCGCGCATCCTCAACGGCTCGCGGCGCTCCCGCATCGCCCGCGGGTCGGGCATGCAGGTCTCCGACGTCAACGGGCTCGTGGACCGCTTCGCCGAGGCGCAGAAGATGATGCGCTCGCTGCGCACCGGGGGAGGGCTGCCGGGCATGCCGGGCCTGCCCGGCGGCGGGGGCAAGAAGGCCCGCGCCGCCAAGGCCCAGAAGCGGGTCAAGGCGGGTGCGAAGGGCCGCAGCGGCAATCCCGCGAAGCGGGCGCTGGAGGCGCAGGCGGCCGCTGAGCGGTCGGCCGCCGAGGCGCTCCCGCCCGTGCCCGCCGACTTCGACCTGCCCGCGGAGTTCAAGGACCTGCTGCCGCCCTCGTCGCGGTGAGCTCCTGGTGACCCGGACGGGAGAGCGGGTGCTCATCCGCCCGCCGGAGCCCGGTGACGAGCCCGCCGTCCTCGCCGCGGTCCGCCGGTCGGCCGACCTGATCGCGCCCTGGAACCCGGTCGCCACCGATCACGCCTCCTTCGCGCGGCTGCTCGCCCGCGACCCGGTCGCGCTGACCTATCTCGTCGTGGACCTCGAGACCGGGGATCCCGCCGGCAAGATCACGGTCAACGACGTGCGCCACGGCCGGCTCTCGAGCGCGGCCCTCGGCTACGACGCCTACGTCCCGTACGCCGGCACCGGGCGTACGACGGAGGGGTTGCAGCTGGTGGTGACCCAGTGCTTCGCCGTCCAGGACCAGGGAGGCCTGGGGCTGCACCGTCTCGAGGTCAACGTGCAGCCGGGCAACGAGCGCTCCATCGCCCTCGCCCGCCGCGTCGGCTTTCGCCACGAGGGCTTCTCGCTGCGCTTCCTGTGGATCAACGGCGCCTGGCGCGACCACGAGCGCTTCGCCCTGACCGCCGAGGAGTGGCCCCCCTCCGCCTGATCCGATCTCATCGAGGACGTCTCGCGGGAATGGAGCACGCTCGGCGCCTCGGGCCCACGGACGGCCGAGTTCCCGGCGCCTTGGCGCTATGCGAGGAACCCGGCGATGCCACCGGGATGCCCGTCCGCTCGCCGACATTGCGGGCGTCCTGGGGGGGTCTGGCAGAATGACCGACGGGCTGCGCAGCTGCTGCTGTCGGCCGCCGTACGCCGGCACCCCTTCGGGGTTCATCGGCGCCCCCGATTCCCGAGCTGGAGCGAAGCCGAACCCGTGGCTGTCAAGATCAAGCTGCTGCGCATGGGCAAGATCCGTGCCCCGCAGTACCGCATCGTCATCGCCGACGCACGCACCAAGCGCGACGGCCGGTTCATCGAGGCCATCGGCAAGTACCACCCCATCCAGGAGCCCTCGCTGATCGAGGTCGACTCGGCGCGGGTGCAGCACTGGCTGTCGGTCGGCGCCCAGCCCACGACGCCGGTCAAGGCGATCCTGCGGGTGACCGGCGACTGGCAGCGCTTCAAGGGCGAGCCGGGAGCCGAGGGCACCCTGCGGGTCGCGCCGCCGCCGCCGGACAAGCGGATCGCCTTCGAGGCCGCCGCCCGCGAGGCCGGCCGCGAGCCACGCGC
>JALYMT010000033.1 GCA_030773555.1 Actinomycetota bacterium
AGTTTCTCGACCAGTTGTACTCCGCGGCGCTGCGGATGACCCGCAACCCCAGTGACGCCGAAGATCTCGTGCAGGAGGCGTACGCCAAGGCGTACGGGTCGTTTCACCAGTTCACCGAGGGCACGAATCTCAAGGCGTGGCTCTACCGCATCCTGACCAACACGTTCATCAACAGCTACCGCAAGAAGCAGCGCGAGCCCCAGCAGAGCGGCGCCGAGGACATCGAGGACTGGCAGCTCGCGCGCGCCGAGTCGCACACCTCGACCGGCCTGCGCTCGGCCGAGGCCGAGGCGCTGGACCACCTGCCGGACTCGGACGTCAAGGACGCCCTGCAGCAGCTGCCCGAGGACTTCCGGCTGGCGGTCTACCTCGCCGATGTCGAGGGATTCGCCTACAAGGAGATCGCGGAAATCATGGGTACGCCGATCGGCACCGTGATGTCGCGGCTGCACCGGGGTCGGCGGCAGCTGCGTACCTCTCTCGAGGACTACGCGCGCGAGCGGGGGCTCGTCCCCTCCGGCGCTCCGGCAGGAGGTGACGGGGCGTGAGCTGCGGCAAGCCGCACAAGATGCCGTGTCTGGATGTGCTCCGGCGGGTGTACGAGTACCTCGACGGCGAAGTCACCCGTGAGGACCTCGGCAAGATCCGCGCGCATCTCGACGAGTGCGCGCCCTGCCTGCGGGAGTACGGCCTCGAGGACGCGGTGAAGACCCTCGTCCGGCGCGCCTGCACGGCGGAGTCCGCCCCGGAGGACCTTCGCCTACGGGTGCTGCTGCGGGTGCGCGAAGTGCAGGTCCAGGTCCGCTACCAGGCATAGGGGTCGGCGTGGCAGGGTGACCTGCCGTGTTCGAATCCCTGCTCGTGGCCAACCGCGGCGAGATCGCCCGCCGCACCCTGCGCACGGCCCAGGCCCTCGGGCTGCGGGCGGTCGCCGTATACTCCGAGGCCGACGCGGAAATGCCCTTCGTCCGCGAGGCCGACGAGGCGGTGCTGCTCGGCCCCGCCGACCCGGCGGCGAGCTACCGCAACGCCGACGCGGTGCTCGAGGCTGCCGCCCGCACCGGCGCGCAGGCGGTGCATCCCGGCTACGGGTTCCTCTCCGAGAACGCCGCGTTCGCTCGCCGCGTCCAGGAGGAGGGCCTGGTCTGGGTCGGGCCGTCCCCCGAGGTCATCGAGCTCATGGGCGACAAGATCACGGCCCGTAACACGGTGGCGGCGGTCGGCGTGCCGGTGGCTGCTGGCACGTCCGAGCCGGTGCCCGACGTGCAGGCGGCGCTGGCCGCCGCAGCCGCCATCGAGTATCCGATCATGGTCAAGGCGGCTGCGGGCGGCGGCGGCATGGGTATGGCCGTCGCTGCCGACGAGGCCACGTTGCGGACCGAGTTCGACCGGGTGCAGGCCTTCGCGGCGCGCACCTTCGGCGACCCGTCGGTCCTGCTGGAGCGCTACTTCCCTCGCGTCCGACACGTCGAGGTGCAGATCCTCGGTCTCGCCGACGGTCGCGTGGTGACCCTGGGGGAGCGCGACTGCTCCGTACAGCGGCGCAACCAGAAGCTGGCGGAGGAGTCCCCCTCCCCGGGCGTAGGCCCGGAGCTCCGCAGCCGGCTCGCCGCGGCTGCCGTCCGCGCCGGGGAGGCGGTCGGCTACCGCAACGCCGGGACGGTGGAGTGCCTGGTCGACCCGGCCAGCCAGGAGTTCGTGTTCCTCGAGATGAACACCCGCCTGCAGGTCGAGCATCCCGTCACCGAGCTGGTCTACGGCGTCGACCTCGTCGAGCAGCAGCTGCGCATCGCGGCCGGCGAAGCCGTCACCTTCGATCCCGCGGCGCTCGCCCCCGCCGGCCACGCCGTCGAGCTGCGCGTCAACGCCGAGGATCCCCGGCGCTTCCTCCCCGGGCCGGGGCCGGTGCGGGTGTGGGTGGAGCCGCAGGGCCCGGGCGTGCGGGTGGACGCGGGCTACGCGGCGGGCACCACCGTGACCCCGTACTACGACTCCCTGCTGGCCAAGCTCGTCGTCCACGGCCGGGACCGTAGGGAGGCCCTGGACCGGGCCCGGCGAGCGGTCGCGGACTTCCGCGTCGAGGGCCCGAAGTGCAACCTGCCGTTCTTCGCCGAGCTGCTGGCCGCCGAGGAGTTCGTCTCCGGCGACTACGACACCGGCATCGTGGGACGCCTGCGCCGATGACCTCGCGCCGGCGGGCAGCCGGCGTGATTGGATGCGAACCGGTCGGAGGGAGCGAGCATGGCGAACGAGGTGCGCGCCGAGATGGTCGCCAACGTGTGGAAGGTCCTGGTGTCCGAGGGCGACTCGGTCGACGACGGCGACACCCTCGTCATCCTGGAGTCGATGAAGATGGAGATCCCGGTCCTCGCGGACTTCGCGGGCCGGGTGGCGTCGCTGGCGGTGGGAGAGGGTGACGTCGTCCAGGAAGGCGACGTCATCGCGGTCATCGAGTAGCTCAAGGTAGGCCCG
Organism: Actinomycetota bacterium; assembly: GCA_030773555.1. Lineage (GTDB taxonomy): Bacteria > Actinomycetota > Actinomycetes > JALYMT01 > JALYMT01 > JALYMT01. Next base: position 2,473 of record JALYMT010000033.1, read on the forward strand.
GCGCACCCCGATCCCCGAGAGGTGGAGGACGCAGACCGCCCGCGGGAGCCGCTCTCGGTCGAGGGCTTCCTGCGTGCGCTGGTGGAGACGTCCGGGTCCGACCTGCACTGCAAGGTCGGTTCGCCTCCCCGGGTGCGCCTCGACGGGCGGCTGCGCCGGCTGCAGGCGCCCGCGCTGACCGCCGCCGACACCGAGCACATGCTCGCCGAGGTGCTGCGCGCCGACCTGGTCGAGGAGTTCGCGCGCACCAACGAGGCCGACTTCGCCTACTCCCTGCCCGGGCAGGGACGCTTCCGGGTCAACGCCTTCCGGTCCCGCGGCTCGGTCGGGCTGGTCTTCCGGCGGGTCAGCGTCGGGGCGCTGCCGCTCGAGGAGCTCGGGCTGCCACCGGTCATCGCCGGGCTCGCTCTCGAGCCCCGGGGCCTGGTGCTGGTCACCGGACCGACCGGCTCGGGCAAGACGACCACGCTCGCCGCGATGATCGACCACGTGAACGCCAACCGCGAGGTGCACATCGTCACGATCGAGGACCCGATCGAGGTGCTGCACGCCGACAAGCTGGCGATGGTCAACCAGCGGGAGGTGCGCGTCGACACCGGCGACTTCGGCGTCGCCATGCGCGCGGTTCTGCGCCAGGACCCCGACGTGATCCTCGTCGGGGAAATGCGCGACCAGGAGACTGTGCGGGCCGCGCTCGGCGCCGCGGAGACCGGTCACCTGGTGATGTCGACGCTGCACACCAGCGACGCCCAGGAGACGATCTCGCGCATCCTCGACTTCTTCCCCCCGCACGAGCACCAGCAGGTCCGGCTCTCCCTGGCGGGGGCCCTGCGCGGCATCGTCTGCCAGCGGCTCGTGCCCCGGGCCAGCGGCGAGGGCCGATGCGTCGCCATGGAGGTCTGCATCAACACCGGCCGGGTGGCGGCCGCGATCGCCGACGCCGACAAGACGAGCACGATCAGCGAGCTGATCAAGGAGGGCGGCTACTACGGCATGCAGGCCTTCGACCAGCATCTCGTGACGCTGCTGCAAGCCGGAGAGCTCACCATCGACGCGGTGCTGGCGGCGGCGCGTCCGCACGACCTCACCGTCGAGCTCCGCCGCCTCGGCCTGGTCGCCTAGTTGTCCAGGGGGATCGTGCGCCGCTCGAAGAGCAGGCAGGGGCTCGGTCGAATGAACAAGAATGCGCTGCTGCAGGGATGAATCCGGGCGATCACGCTACAGTGGACGATAGAGGAAAAGGACAGTACTTGCTCCTTTCCGCTCTCAACGTATAGCGCCCCGGGGGGCTTGCCACGTTCGACCTCCCCGACCACCTCCCAAGGCCGACCCAACGCTGATCGCCGGCGACGAGCAGCACTTTGCGGCCATCGCGGAGAGCCTCGAGCAGTCGATCGCCGCGCTGTCTGACCGCCTTGATCCCGGGCGCAAAGGCGCCCGGCGGCATAGGCCAGGAGGCGATGGACCGGGACCTGGGGATCCACCGGCTGACTGCCCGATTGCGCGCCCTGCGTCGCTTCGGTCTGGACCTGGGCCTCGGACGCATTGTCAGCACAGACAACCCCGAGCCCGTGTACGTCGGACGACTTGGCCTCGCGGACGGCGCCGGTCGTCGGCTGCTGGTCGACTGGCGCTCCCCGGCGGCCGAGCCGTTCTTCGCGGCCACCCACGCCAACCCGATGGGTCTGGCAAGTCGCCGCAGGTATCGCTGGACCCGCGGCCGGATCAGCGACTACTGGGACGAGGTGTTCACCTCGGACGGGTTCGAAGGGCACGCGGCGCTCGACGACCAGTCCGCCTTCATCGCCAGCTTGGGCAGCAATCGGTCGACCCGGATGCGAGACGTGCTCGGCACCATTCAGGCCGACCAGGACGCCATCATCCGCGCGGGATCCCGCGGCGCTCTCGTCGTCGGCGGCGGTCCGGGCACGGGGAAGACCGTCGTCGCCCTGCACCGCTCCGCCTACCTCCTTTACTCCGACCCTCGCCTCGGTCACCGCCGGGGCGGCGTGCTGTTCGTCGGTCCGCACCAGCCCTACCTGGCCTACGTCGCCGACGTCCTCCCCAGCCTCGGGGAGGAGGGCGTGCAGACCTGCACCCTGCGGGACCTCGTTTCCGAGGGAGCCGCAGCAGCGATCGAGACCGACCCGAACGTGGCCCGGCTGAAGTCGGCCGCGAACCTGGGAAACGCGATCGAGACGGCCGTCAGGTTCTACGAGGAGCCGCACGCGAGCGCATGGCCGACGTCATCGACCGCCTGATCGAGGCCGATGACGACGGGGAAGACCTGGTGACGAGCCTGCGCCAGCAGGATCTACGGCATGCCCTGGTCGACGAGAACGCGCTGGCCAGCGCCGACCCGGACCTGCTCGCCGGCCCGTTCGCGCACATCGTCGTGGGCGAGGCTCAGGAACTGACCGACGCGGAGTGGCAGATGCTGCTGCTCCGCTGCCCGTCCCGGAGCTTCACCATCGTCGGGGACCGCGCCCAGGCCAGGCACGGGTTCCCGGAGTCGTGGCAGGAACGGCTCGAGCGGGTCGGGCTCGACCGAATCGACCTGGCCTCCCTGGCCATCAACTACCGGACGCCGGAAGAGGTCATGGCGGAGGCCGAGCCCGTCATCCGGGCCGTGCTCCCGGACGCCAACGTGCCGACCTCCATCCGCAGCAGCGGTGTCCCCGTCGTCCACGGATCTGTCTCTGATTCGGGCTCCATCCTCGACACCTGGCTCGCCGCGCATGCCGAGGGAATTGCCTGCGTCATCGGCGACCCCACGTTCCCGGTGACGTCCCGCGTCCGGTCGCTGGCCCCGGAGCTGTCGAAGGGGCTCGAGTTCGACCTGGTCGTCCTCATCGACCCCGAGGCGTTCGGCAAGGGCATCGAAGAAGCGGTCGACCGCTATGTCGCGATGACCCGAGCTACCCAGCAACTCGTCATCCTCACGAGCTCCTGACGTCGGGGCCGGGTGGTCAGGCACCTCTTCCCGGGGCTGCCCTGGGTGCCGGAGGTCGACCATGATCGCCGATGTGGGTGGGAAAGTGCAGTGGACTGCGTTCTGCCACCCACATCGGCGACCATGAGGCCGAGGCCGAGGCCGGGCGACGTCAGGCGCAGCGGACGCCGTGTGCCGCGCAGCGCGCGCTCCAGCCGCGGGGAGTCACCTGGACAACCATCCGCCGTCGACATCGGGTGCAGTAGCGCGGCGGCTCCAGCACCCGCCGGTCGGCGCAGGTCCGGTGCCCGCCGGCCCCTGCCGGCTCCCCGCACTGGTCGCAGAAGCAGCTCTCGAGCGGCAGGACGTACGCGTACAGCGGCACCTCCGGCACCGGTGCCCAGTCCCGGGTTGCGTCGCGGACGAAGCCGAGGCGTTCGTACAGGCGAACCGCGGGTCCGGCGATCCCGGTCGTGCACAGCACCAGTGCGCGGTGGCCGCGCTCGTACGCCCGCCGCACGCAGTCCTCCACCAGGGCGCGGCCCACGCCCCGGCCGCGGGCGGCGGGTGCGACGGCGAGCATGCGGAACTCCGCCTCCCCGTCCCGGGCGAGTTCGGCGTAGGCGTTCCCGGCGGCGCACCAGGTCACGGTGCCCGCCAGCGGGCCCGTCGGCGGACTCGCGACCAGCAGCTCGGCGTGCGTGGCGCGTTGGCGGGCGTCGCGCAGCTCGTCCAGGTAGGGACTGGTCGGCGCGACCACCCCGTCGAGGAGGTAGGCCGCGACGACGAGCTCGCCGACCCGCTCGTACTCGTCGGTCCGCGCTTCCCGGATCTCGATCATGCCGCTGCAGGCTAGTCGGGCGGCTCCCGGTTGCCGACGCCCCGAGGCGCCAGCACACTCGCGGCGTGAGCACGGCGGTGGAGCCCGCGTCCGGGCGGGCGTCGCCGCCGGGCGGCAGGGGCGCCGCCCTGCGGACCCTCGTGCGGCCCACGGTGCGCGGACTGCGCGGGCACGACCTGCCCTTGCACGCCGCCGGGCCACCTTCTACGCCGGCGTCGCCGTCGTGCCCGCCCTGCTCGTCGCGATCTGGGGTGTGTCGCTGGTCCTCGGCGAGGTACGGGTGAGCATGTACGGCGACGAGTTCGCCGCCGCCCTGCCCGCCGCCCTCGGCGCCCCGCCGGTCGCTCGTGGCCTGGTGCAGGCCGCGGCCGGCATGACCGTGCTCCTCGCCGTCGTGCCCGCGACCCTGTACGGCGAGGGCCTGCGCCGAGCCTTCGCCGCCATCCTCGAGCGCCGCGAGCAGGCGCCCGGGTGGCGTGGACGACTGCAGGTGATCCCCGTGCTCGCCGTCGCTCCGCTGGTCGCGCTCGTCGCGCTCGGCCTGACCCCGCGGCTCGGCGAGCTTGTCGGCTCGGGCAGCCGGGCTGCGCGCCGCGCTCGGGATCTACCTGTCCTTCCTCATCGACTGGCTCGGGATCTCCCCGTTGCTGACGTACGTCTACCGGGTCGTGGCGCCCGGCCGGCTGTCCTGGCGGTCGGCGGCGTGGGGTGGGGTACGCCACTGCGTCCGTGCTCGCCGGCTTCGTGCAGGGGTTCCTGCTGTTCCTCGCCTTGCCCCTCGACATCGGCGGGCCCTTCGGGGGGCCTACCGCCCCGTCGGCGCGATGGTCGCAGTCGCCCTGTGGCTCTGGGTGCTCCACCTCCTGGTGCTCGTCGGCTACGAGCTCACGCGCCAGCTGCACGCCCGGGGCGGCACGCCGTGCGTGGCGGCGCACCGCCGACCCGACGAGCTGACGAGGGAGGGGAGGAGAGCCGACCGGAGCCCTACCGCTGCCCGGTCGCGTGCGCCTCCTGGTCGGCGGTCGCCGGCAGCGGCTCCACACCGGGATCGCCCGCCTCGACGTGGTAGTCCTCCTCGCGGGTCGCGTCCACGCCCCGGGGGAGCCGCATGGCGTTGAACACCGCGGTGAGTGCCGCGGCCACGGCGAGGTTGACCAGCACGGCGATCAGGCCGGTGTAGATCGTCGCCGTAGTGTCCAGGCCCCACTTGCTCAGGCGGAAGAGCGCTCCGGCGAAGTGTGGCCGGTTGGTGAGGGGGTTGTCGGTGACGTAGAGCATGGCCAGGCCGGTGGCCATGCCCGCGGCCCAGCCGGCGAGCAGGGCGCCGCGGTGGAACCAGGCGGTGTACAGGCCGAGGACGAGCGCTGGCAGCGTCTGCAGGATGATGACGCCGCCGATGAGCTGCAGGTCGATGGAGAACTGCGGGTCGAGCAGCACGATGACGAGCAGCGCACCGACCTTGACGACCAGCGAGACGAGCTTGCTGACCTTCGCCTCCTGCGCCGGGGTCGCGTCGCGCTTGAGGTACTCCTTGTAGACGTTGCGGGTGAACAGGTTCGCCGCGGCGATCGACATGATGGCGGCCGGGACGAGCGCACCGATCGCGATCGCGGCGAAGGCGATGCCGGCGAACCAGTCGGGGAACATGCGGTCGAACAGCAGGGGGACGATCGTGTTGCTGTCGGCCCGGCCGCCCTCCCCGGTGATGGGGCGGACGCCCGCCGCGATCGCCATGTAGCCCAGCAGGCCCAGCAGGCCCAGCATGAGGCTGTAGGCCGGCAGCGCGGCCATGTTGCGCTTGATCGTGTCACGGCTGCGCGAGGCCAGCAGCCCGGTCACCGAGTGCGGATAGATGAACAGCGCCAGGGCCGAGCCGAAGGCGAGAGTCGAATAGCCGAGCGTGGCGGCGTTGCTCAGCAGGAGCCCGTCACCCGGGTTGGGCGTGCCGCGGAACTTGGCGTCCGCGGCGCCGAAGATCGCGCTCCAGCCACCCAGCCGGATCGGGATGTAGATGGTGGCCACGATGATGACGAGATAGATCAGCGCGTCCTTGACGAACGCGATCAGGGCGGGCGCCCGCAGCCCGGACTGGTAGGTGTAGGCGGCCAGGACCGCGAAGGCGAGGAAGAGCGGCCACTCGCCGCCGAGCCCCACGGTCTTGAGGACCGCCTGGATGCCGACGAGCTGCAGCGCGATGTAGGGCATGGTCGCGACGATGCCGGTCAGGGCCACCACGAGAGCCAGGGTCGGGGAGTCGAAGCGGCCGCGGACGAAGTCGGCCGGGGTGACGTAGCCGTGCCGGTGGGCGACTGACCACAGCCGGATCGCGACCAGGAACACCATCGGGTAGACGATGATCGTGTAGGGGACCGCGAAGAAGCCAAGGGCCCCGGCGCCGAAGATGAGCGCGGGCACGGCGACGAAGGTGTATGCCGTGTAGAGGTCTCCGCCGAGCAGGAACCAGGTGACCCACGGGCCGAAGTTGCGCCCGCCGAGGCCCCACTCGTCGAGGTTGTCGAGCGTCGCCGCCCGCCGCCACCGCGAGGCGACGAAGCCCATCCCGCTGACCAGGGCGAACAGCGCGAGCAGGATGACCAGCTCGGTGACCTTGATGCCCTCCATCACCGCTCACCCCTGGTCGCGGCGTAGACGACGAGGGTGCAGGTGACGCCGATCGCGATGGCGGCCAGCTGGTACCAGTAGAAGAACGGGATGCCCCACAGCCGTGGCTCGACCCGGTTGTAGAACGAGGGGAGCAGGGTCGCCACAAGCGGGACGAGCAGCAGCCAGTTGACGGGACGGACGGTGATCCTCCGACGGATCGGTCCCACCCGGGGAGGCAAGGGCTCGGATGATGGCGGGGGCGGGGCGGCAGTGGCCACGGGGGTCCTCCGGGCGGGCCAACGGGTCAGGTGGAACCCGTTCTACACCAGAGCGCCTAGAGAACGCGAGTAAGCGCCTTGACCGGCATGCGCAGCTCCTCGAGGAGCTGCAGGTCGTCCTCCGGTCGCCGGCCCAGGGTGGTCAGGTAGTTGCCCACAATGACCGCGTTGATCCCCCCGAGCATGCCCGCGCGGGTGCCGAGGTCGCCGAGGGTGATCTCGCGGCCGCCAGCGTAGCGCAGGATCGTGCGGGGCAGCGCCAGGCGGAACGCCGCCACCGCCCGCAGGGCCTCGCCCGCCTCGAGCACCGGCAGGTCCCCGAAGGGGGTCCCCGGCCTCGGGTTGAGGAAGTTCAGGGGCACCTCGTCGGGAGTGAGCTCCCCGAGCTGGGCCGCGAACTCCGCCCGCTGCTCGAGGGTCTCGCCCATGCCGAGGATGCCGCCGCAGCACACCTCCATGCCCGCCGCGCGCACCATCGTCAGCGTCGCCCAGCGCTCCTCCCAGGTGTGGGTGGTCACGACGGCCGGGAAGTACGAGCGCGCGGTCTCGAGGTTGTGGTTGTAGCGGTGCACGCCCATGCCGGCGAGCTCGTCGACCTGCTGCTGGCTGAGCATGCCGAGCGAGGCCGCCACGTTGATGTCTACAGCGGCGCGGATCGCAGCCACGCCCTCGCGCAGCTGCGCCATGAGGCGCTCGTCGGGACCGCGGACGGCGGCCACGATGCAGAACTCGCTGGCGCCGGTGGCGGCGGTCTCGCGGGCGGCGGTGACCAGGGAGGGGATGTCGAGCCAGGCCGAGCGCACGGGCGACGTGAACTGGCCCGACTGCGAGCAGAAGTGGCAGTCCTCGGGGCAGCCGCCGGTCTTGAGCGAGACGATCCCCTCGACCTCGACCTCCGGTCCGCACCAGCGCATCCGCACCTCGTGCGCGAGCCCGAGCAGCTCCGCCAGCCGCTCGTCGGGCAGGCGCAGCACCTCGAGCACGTCAGGCTCCGCGAGCCCGCGGCCCTGCTCCAACACCTGCCGCCGCGCGCGGGCGAGCACGTCGTCGGGGACCTCGTCGTACGGCGGCTGCGGAGCAGTGCGGGTCATCGGGTGCCTTCCGGAGCGGGATCGTGACGGCGGCGGAAGTCAACCGCATCGAAGCTGCCGCCGAGTGCGGGTGCGAGGCCGGCGTGCGCGGCGGTGAGGAACTCCGGGGGGCTCAGTTCTCCCACGCCCTCGGGCAGCGCGCCGGCCAGCGGCCGCGCGGCGAGGGTCTCGAGGTCGCGCAGATTGGCCCGGGCGGCGAGGTCGGGGGCGGCCGGCCACGACCCGATGACCACGCCGGCGAGGGGGAGCCCGCGGGCGGCCAGCGCCTCCAGGGTGAGCGCGGTGGCGTTGAGCGTGCCCAGCCCGGACGCCACCACGACGAGCACTCCAGCGCTCAGCCGCCGCGCGAGGTCGGCAATGGTGGCGCCGTCGTCGTCGTAGCGCACCAGCAGCCCGCCCGCCCCCTCCACGACGACGAGCCGGCGCCGCTGCGCGAGCTCATCGACGCGGCGAGCCGCGTCAGCGACGTCGAGCGGTGCCCGGCCGGCCAGGCGGGCGGCGGCCGCCGGGGAGAGCGCCGCAGAGAAGCGGGCGTACTCGTGC
>JALYMT010000034.1 GCA_030773555.1 Actinomycetota bacterium
TCGAGCGCCCCTCGGTAGGGTACGGACACGGCGAAGCCTCTGGATCAGCGGTGTGTTGAGTCGCATCACCACTCCTACCAGGGGCTTCGCCCCAACTCACCGCCCAGCAGCCGGCACCGCTACTGAAAAAACCTCGATCACCACCGAAACTGTCGGAGCCGTCGCCTAACCTTCATCACGAACAGGAGCCCACGCCCAGCCGTTTACACCACCTCTGGGACGCCACCCGCAGGGCTGAGGAGGAACGACCTGGACGGCGCCGAGCACCGGCGCAGGATCGGGCGCGGAGGAACCGGGTGCCTGGTCATGCCGCCTGCTCACCGGCCCGGTGGCGGTGAGTTCGTAGTCGATCGGGCTACACATCCCGATCGCGGAGTGCCGACGGGCGCGGTTGTAGAACCCATCGATCCAGCCGGCCACCACCCGGCGGGCCTGCTCCCGGCTGGTGAAGTGCTGCCGGGAGAGCACCTCGTGCTCGAGGGTGGAGAAGAACGACTCGGCCGGGGCGTTGTCCAGCGCGCAGGCCACCCGGCCCATCGACTGCATGACCCCGAGCCGGGCGCAGGCGGCCCGGAACGCGGTCGCGGTGTACTCCCCGGGCTGAACCGGTCGTCGCCGCCGCGCGGCGCGCAGGACTCGGCAGATCGGCTCGACGCCGAACAGCTGCTTGTGAGCGTCGATGAACGTCACGACTTGGGCAGTCGAGGGTCGAGCTCGCGAAGAAAGCCGACGCCGCCTTCAGGATCTAATGGGCAGCGGACGTCGGCTGGCACGCCTGAGCAGAATCCGGCTATGAGCCCTTGAACGAGACCGGCGGCGAGGCGACGTCCACCCGGACACTTGGGCGCGTGCCAAGCCGTCACGAGGACCTCTTGCTGATCGCGAGCGGTGAGCTCCTGAACCCAGACCGAGGCCGTGACGGTTTCGAGGTCGATAGACGGCTCATGGGATGCCGGGACTGGAGCCCTGCCATTAGAGCGCCGCGCAGACCTCGGACGGCTCACTCCGACCACCGCGACCGAGAGGATCCGCATGACCGTCTACTGCGGCATTGACTGGGCTGACGACCACCACGACTTGGCTCTGGTCAATCAGGACGGTGTCGTGCTGGCCAAACGTCGGATCAGCGACGACAGCGCCGGGCTCGCCGAGCTCCTGGAGCTGCCCACCGCGCACGGGGACTGCGCCGAGCAGCCGATCGAGGTCGCGATCGAGACCAGCAGCGGGCTGCTCGTCGCCTGCCTGCGCACCAGCCGACCGGTCTTCGCGATCAATCCGCTGGCGGCCTCGCGCTACCGCGGCCGGACTTCTGTCAGTGGCAAGAAGGACGACCACGCTGACGCTGTCGTCCTCGCGAACATCCTGCGCACTGACCGGCACGCCCACCGACAGCTGCCCCAGGACAGCGATAGCGCCCAAGCCTTGGCCGTGCTGGCGCGAGCCCAGCAGGAGGCGGTCTGGGAGCGCACGATGGCCCACAACAAGCTCCGCGCCGTGCTGCAGCAGTTCTTTCCAGCGGTCCTGGCGCTGGTCGCTGGTAAGCGGGGAGGGCTGCTGCGCCCCGAGGTCCGCACGCTGCTCAGCGCCGCCCCGACACCTACCGAAGCGGCAGCGCTCAGTATCGTCCGGTTGCAGACCGTGCTGCGCCGGGCGGGCCGCGAGCAGCGCCTACTCGAGCAGGCGCAACTCATGCGTGAGGTGCTGACCGCTCCCGCCATGCGCCAACCACCCGCAGTTGAGGCCGCGTTCGCGCATCAGGTCCTCGCTGCGGTCCGTCGTCTCGAGACCGCCTGCTACAACGCCGAGCACCTTGGCGGGCTGCTCGTCGACGCGTTCGACCAGCATCCCGCCGCCAAGGTGATCCGCAGCTTCCCCGGACTCGGAGACCTCACCGGAGCACGCCTGCTCGCCGAGATCGGCGACGACCCGAACCGGTTTGCCGATGCCCGCGCCCTCAAGGCCTACGCGGGAGCGAGCCCGATCACCAAAGCCAGCGGCAAGAGCAGAACCGTCTTTGGGGTGTACCAAGGATCTTGGACAGGGACTCCTTCCTGAGAGGATCTGTCCATGCCCGAGCAGCGGAGGAAGTTCAGTCCGCAGTTCAAGGCCGAAGCCGTGCAGATGGTGCTCCAGACCG
>JALYMT010000035.1 GCA_030773555.1 Actinomycetota bacterium
TGGGCGAGCCGGCAGCAGGGGCCGGGCCGCCAGGGGCGGGCGGCGGGGTGGCCGGGATGCCCGGGGGCGCGGGGTCCCCCGTGGCCGGGCCGGGGTCGGCAGCCGTCTGCGTCGCCGTCGGGGCGGCGGGAGTCGTGCTGGCGGGCCGGCTCGCCGAGCTCGAGCTCGAGGTCGAGGTCGGCTCGACGGGGGTTGCGGAGGGGTGGCGGCGCGATGCGGGTCGCGGAGGGCGACGGGGTCGTCCTGACCGGAGACGTCGCCGCGGTGAAGCGCGTCGCCGTGGGAGTGGGCCGCGCCTCCGCCGCGGGCGCCGCGGCCGTGGAGCGCGTCGCCGAGAGGTTCGGTCGCGTCGCCGAGGGGGACGTCGCGGGGGCGGATGTCGTACTCGGGGACGTCGCGGCCAGGGAGGTGCCGGCAGGCGTGCTGGCGGTCGGACTCGCCGACGGTGTCGCCTCGACTCCGTGGGCCGGGCCGGCGAGACCGGGCAGACCGGCGGCGGCCGCCAGCGCGCATCCGGCCGCGGTCAGCAGGGCGCGCCGGAAACGGGGAGGCGGAAGGATCATGACAACCTGACTCGGACGGCAGCTGGCGCCCGCCCGCCGGCCTGCAGGGGAGCGTTCCGGGGCACTGTGGGCACCCGCGGGATCCACGCCCTAGGGTTCCGGCCGTGAGCGACGACGCGCGGTTCCTGCAGGCGGCGATCGACCAGGCGCGCACCGGCCTCGACGAGGGCGGGGTCCCGGTCGGCGCCGCCCTGGTGGTAGACGGCGTGCTCAAGGCAGTGGGGCGCAACCGGCGGGTGCAGATGGGCAGCGCGATCCGGCACGGCGAGACCGACTGCCTGGAGAACGCCGGACGGCTGCCGCCCGCCGCCTACCGGCGCGCGACGATGTACACGACGCTCTCGCCGTGTCCGATGTGCACTGGCGCGATCCTGCTCTACAAGATTCCGCGCGTGGTGATCGGGGAGAACCGGTCCTTTCTCGGCTCCGAGGAGCTGCTGCGCGAGCAGGGCGTGGCGGTGGAGGTCGTCGACTCCGCCGAGTGCGTGGCGCTGATGGAGCGATTCGTCGCGACGAGCCCGGAGCTCTGGTACGAGGACATCGGCGAGGACGGTTGAAGGGCGGTGCCCGGGATGGCCCCCGCTCTAGATACCGAGATACGCCGAGCGGACGGCCGGGTCTGCCATGAGCGTGGCGCTGCTTCCCTCGGTGGCGATGGTCCCGGTCTCGACGACGTACCCGCGGTGGGCAATCTCGAGGGCCTTGTTGAGGTTCTGCTCTACCAGCAGGATCGTCAGGCCTTCGCCGTGCAGTCGGCGGACGATGTCGAAAACCTGGCTGACGATGACCGGCGCCAGGCCGAGGCTGGGCTCGTCGAACATGAGCAGCCGCGGCTGCGTCATCAGAGCTCGGGCGATCGCGACCATCTGCTGCTCGCCGCCGGACATGCTCCCGGCGATCTGCTTGACCCGTTCCTGCAGCCGGGGGAACAGGTCGAAGACCCGTTCCAGCGACTGCTGGCGCTGACCGCGGGCTGCCTTGCCGTAGGCGCCGAGCTCGAGGTTCTCGCGCACGGTGAGCTGCGGCCACAGTTCGCGGCCCTCCGGCACCAGGCCGATGCCCATCTCAGCACGGGTGTGCGCGGGCAGGTCGACGAGGGAGCGGCCCTCGAAGACGATGTCCCCGCGGGCCACTGGGCGGATGCCCGAGATCGCTCGCAGCGTCGTCGTCTTGCCGGCGCCGTTGGAGCCGACCAGGGTCACGATCTCGCCCTGGTCGACCCGCATGCTCACTCCTCGCAGCGCCTGCGAGTCGCCGTAATAGACGTCGATGTCACGTACGTCCAGCATGTCCGCCTCCGATCGCGTCAGCAGCGCCCTGCTCGTCGCCCGCTGCCGGCGACGAGTCGTCCTTGCCGAGGTAGGCCTCGATGACCTGCGGGTCCTTCACGACCTGCTCGGGACGCCCCTCGGCGATCTTGCGGCCGTGGTCGAGGACCATGACGCGGTCAGAGAGCCCCATGACGACGTGCATGACGTGCTCGACCATGATGATCGACACGCCGCGCCCGCGGATCTGGCGGATCAGCTCGACGAACCGCTGGCCCTCCACCGGATTGAGTCCGGCGACGACCTCGTCGAGCAGCAGCACCTGCGGCCCGGTCGCGAGCGCCCGGGCCACCTCGAGCCGTTTGCGGCCGGCCAGCGTCAGCTCGCCCGGCAGGCGAGCCGCCCGGTCGGCGAGGCCGATGAAATCGAGGATCTCCATGGCCCGCGACTTCGCCGTCCCGCTGCTGTCGCGCGGGCGGCCGTAGTGGTGGCCGACCAGCACGTTCTCCAGCACGGTGAGCCGGGCGAAAGGGCGCACGATCTGGTGGGTGCGGGTGATGCCCAGATGCACCGAGCGGTAGGCCGCCTTGCCGCTGACCGGCTTGCCCTCGAGAACAACGCGCCCGCTGGTGGCCGGGATCGAGCCGGCGGCCACGGAGAACAACGTGGTCTTGCCGGCGCCGTTGGGGCCGATCAGGCCGAGGATCTCGCCTTCGTTCAGGACGAAGTCGACGTCGTCGACCGCCTTGAGCCCGCCGAAGTGCTTGCTGACCGACTCGCCCATCAGGATCGCGCTCATCCGGCACCTCCGCGATCGCTGCCGCTGCTGACCGTGGCCGGCTCGCTCTCGGTGTCACTGCCCTCGACCGAGGAGGTCATCCCGCCGGCGGCGACGTCGGCGGGCGGCTGGTAGCCCAGTCGCCGAGCCACGCGCAGGATCAGCCCGGCGAGCCCCAGCGGCTCGAAGAGGATCACGACCACGAGCAGCAGGCCGTACAGCCCGAGGTAGAGCTGGGAGTACTCGGCGAGCAGGAACGTCTGGATGACGACGAAGACGATGCCACCGAGCGCCGGCCCGAGGATCGTCCCGATGCCGCCGATGACGCCCATCAGGATGAACGAGATCGACCGGTCGAAGCTGAACATGTCGAACGGGTCGATAAAGCCCTGGTAGGTGGCGTAGAAGCCGCCGCAGATGCCGACCATTACACCCGAAAGGAACAGAACGGCGTCCTGGTAGAGCGTGGCGTTCACGCCCACGTCCCCGGCGGCCTCGACGTCCTCCTTGATCGCGAGCAACCCGAGCCCCAGCCGTGACTTGCGCAGGTAGTACGAGATCGCTACGGCCGCCGCGAGCAGATACAGCCCGTACCAGTAGAGCTGGAACTTCGGCGGCTGTGAGGGCCCGAGCACCGACAAGCCGGACGCCCCACCGGTGAAGTCCGCCCAGTACGTGGCGACCAGGCGTGTCGCCTCGCCCACGCCGATGGTGGCGATGGAGAAGTACGGGCCGCGCAGCCGCAGGGTCGGATGCCCCCACAGCAAGGCGTACGCCCCGGCGATCAGGCCACCGACGAGCCAGGCCAGCCAGAACGGCAGCCCGAAGGTGAGCGCGAGACGGGCGGCGACGAAGCCGCCCACGCCGAACATGGTGGCGTGACCGAAGCTGATCTGACCGACGTATCCGCCGAGCCAGTTCCAGGCCAGCGCCGCCGCCATGAACATGAAGGTCAGGGCGATGAGGTCGCGGTTGTAGTCACCGAGCGGCAGCACGAACGGCACCGCGTACAGCAGGACGAAGGCCAGGGCGAAGGCGCCGAGCGCCTTGAGCGAGAGCCAGGCCGGCAGTCCCCGCCGCCTCGTTGCCGCGGCGCTCTGCCCGCCCGGGCTCAGGGCGACGCTCACCGCAACACCCGCTGGCCGAACAGCCCGCCAGGCCGGAAGACCAGCACGACCACGAGCAGGACGAAGCCCACCGCAGCGGTCAGGTAGGCCGGGACGACGTAGATGCTGAACACCTCCGCGAAGGCGAGGACGAGGGCGCCGAGGGCGATGCCGATGACGCTGCCCAGGCCGCCGAGCACGATGATCACGAAGCTCTTGAGCAGCTCGACCGCCCCGAACGAGGGGTTGAAGGCGAACAGCGTCGAGGCCAGCACGCCGGCCATGCCGGCGAGCGCGGCACCGATGCCGAAGGTGAGGGTGTAGATGCGCTCCACGTCGATGCCGACGATCGTGCAGCTGTCGGGGTTCTGCGCGACGGCCCGGATGGCCTTGCCCGTGTAGGTGTGGGTAAGGAAGAAGTGCAGCGCGACCATGGTCACGGCCGCGATGGCGAACACGAGGATCCGGTTGACCGGGAACGAGTTCCCCAGGAGCGACACCGAGGCGGTGGAGTACGAGGTGCGAATCGCCTGGTCGTTGCCGCTGAAGACCAGGTAGGCGGCGTTGCGGACGACCAGCCACACGCCGAAGAGCAGCAGCAGGGACTGGACGCCTCCTGCCGCTCCCCGCGGCAGGAGGCGCACCAGGCCCTTGTAGAGGGCGACGCCGGCGACGAAGAAGACCACGAGCGCGGCCGGGATCGCCAGGTACGGATCGATGGAGAACCGCGTGAACAGCACCCAGCTGAAGTACGCCGACGCCATGATCAGCCCGCCGTGGGCGAGGTTGACCACCCGCAGCACGCCGTAGATCAGGCCCAGTCCGTAGGCCATCGCCGAGTAGAACCCGGCGAGGAGCACCGCTGAGATCGTCAGTCCGATGACCTGCACCATAGGAGGACGCTCAGCCCTTGCAGTTGGGGTTGGGGGCGACACCGTCGGCGGTCTTGACGTCGTCCGGGAAGATGATCGGTGCCTTGCCGCCGGGCAGGTTCTGCTGCACGACGAACGGGTAGAGCGCCTGGCCGTTGTCGGGGAAGTCGAGCTTGCCGCCAGGCAGGATCGAGTCGATCTGCAGACCACGCAGCGTGTCGCGCACCTTGGTCTTGTCGACGCTGTCGGCCTGGTCGATGGCGGTGAACAGCGTGCGGGCCGCTTCGTAGGCCACCGCGTGCTGCCACTCGGGGGTGGCGCCGAACTTCTTCTGGAAGGCCTCGGAGAACGACTTGTTCAGGCCCTCGTCCCCGAGCTGCGCGTTCCACCACACCGCGGACAGGATGTAGTTGGTGTTCTTCTCGCCGAGCTGGCTGATCGCGTCGGCCTCCGAGCCGCGGGCGCCGTAGGTGATCAGCTTGTTGCACAGCCCGGAGCCGACGTACTGCCGGTGCATGGTGATGAAGTCGGGCAGGTGCGCGTCGGCCATGAACAGGTCGGCACCGCTGGCCTGCACCTTGCTCAGCAGGGGTGAGTAGTCCTTGCCGTCGAGAGCGAAGGACTCGTTGACGACCACCTGGTAGTCACCGGGCTGCTTGGCGACGAAGTTCTCGATGCCCTTCTTGAAGTCCTGCCCGTGCGAGGTGTTCTCCCACAGGATGGCGATCTTGGCCGGCTTCGGCAGCTTGCCGGCCTCCTGCTGCTGCTCGATCCACTGCATCTCGGTGGTCGCCAGGTTCTCGACCGGGGCCAGCGTGCTGAAGATCCACGGGTTGCCCTTGCTGTAGATCGAGGTCGCCGCGCCGCCGCCGTTGACGTACGGGATCGACGTCTGCTGGGCGACGTTGCTCTGCGCCTCGACGAGGGCGGTGGTGTAGGTGCCGAGGAAGGCGTTGACCTTGTCCTGCGTGATGAGCCGCTGCGCGAGCTGCACGGCCTGGCCCTGGTTGGTGGTGTCGTCGAGCAGCTTGAGCTCGACCGGCACCTTGGTGCCGCCGATGTCGAGGCCACCGTCGGCGTTCTCGAGCTCGACGGCCAGCTCGTAGCCCTGCTTGTAGCGGCCGCCCGTCTTGGACTCGGTGCCGGTCAGTGGCAGCGTGGAGCCCACCACGACCTTCGACGGCTTCTCGCCGCCGCCGCCAGCTCCAGCTCCGCCGCCGGTGCTGCCGGACTGGCTGGGGGCACAGGCGGCCAGGGCGACCAGTGCGGCGGCGGGCAGAGCGGCCCGGCGCCAGGGGCGCCCGCGGCCCGATGCAGACACGTTCACGTCGGTCTCCTCCGGCTGCTGGGTGTGCTGTGCTGCTGACGGGAACGGCAGGTTGCCGGCCGCCCGGAGCTCCCCGGTGACGGGGACCCGATGGCGGGTCATCGTGCCAGGGGAGTCAAGTCCCCTTGACCGGGCCGACAGGGTTGTGCCCTCATCGTGACCCACCGCCAAGGACATGCCAAGTGGTTCAGCCATTGATTCAATAGTCCGCCAGCTCGGCACGCAACCCCCTCGATCGAGAGGCTTGGCCAATGCTCGACGCGTTGCGCCCCGTCGCGAGGCCCCGTCTCTACGAGCAGCTCGTCGACGCGCTGCTCACGCACATCGACCAGACGGGCTTGAGCACCGGCGATCGGCTGCCGCCGGAGCGGGAGCTCGCGCAGCGTCTCGGGGTCAGCCGCGCATCGGTGCGCCAGGCGATCGTCGCCCTCGAGGTGCAGGGCCTGGTCGAGGTGCGGCACGGGGACGGCATGTACCTGCAGCGTCAGCCCCGGGCCGCTGACCTCGCCCGCGAGCTCGCCGAGCGGCGCCGCCGGCTGCCCGACGTGCTCGAGGCCCGGGGCGCGCTGGAGGTCCACATCGCCGCCCTGGCGGCGCAGCGGCGCACACAGGACGACCTGAAGGCGATGAACGGCGCGCTGGGCCTGATGGCCGACGAGATCCGCGACGGGCGGCCGGGCCTCGGAGGAGACGAGGCGTTCCACGCCGCGGTCACGGCCGCGGCGCACAACCCGGTGCTCGCCGACCTCATGGCCGGGCTCGCGCACGCGATCGAGGAGACCCGCCGGGAGTCGCTCGCACAACCGGGCCGGCCGCCGCGCTCGCTTGCGGGGCACCGCCGGATCGCAGCGGCCATCGCCGCCGCCGACGTCACCGCGGCATCGGCGGCGATGCTCGAGCACCTCGCGCTCGTGAGCGACGTGGCGTTGCTGCGCTGGGCCGAGGAGGACCTTCCCGAGCCCGGTCGACCCTCGTGACCGCCACGCCGCTCCCGTGAGGGAGCGTCTCTCTTGTCGTCCGCGCCTCGCAGTCCGCGACCGACCCCGTACGCTGCCCGACCCGACCCCAGGAGGCTCCGATGCCCGGCCCGCTCGACGGCGTGACCGTCGTCGACCTCTCCCGCGCCCTCGCCGGGCCGCACGCCGCGATGATGCTCGGCGACCTCGGCGCGCGAGTCATCAAGGTCGAGTCACCCGGCTCGGGAGACGACACCCGGGCCTGGGGCCCGCCCTTCGTGGGGCCCGCCGAAGCCCAGGAGTCCACGTACTTCCTGTCGTGCAACCGCAACAAGGAGTCGATCGCCCTCGACCTCAAGAGTGACGACGGCCGTGACGTGCTCACAAAGCTGGCACGCCGGGCCGACGTCCTGGTGGAGAACTTCCGTCCGGGGGTCCTCGACCGCCTCGGCTTCCCCGTCGAGCGTCTCCACGAGCTCAACCCCGGTTTGGTGGTCCTCTCGATCTCCGGCTTCGGGCACGACGGTCCCGAGGGCGGGCGCGCGGGCTACGACCAGATCGCGCAGGGCGAGGCAGGGCTGATGTCGATCACCGGCCCGTCCCCCGACGAGCCGCAACGCGTGGGCGTGCCGATCGGTGACCTGCTCGCCGGCATGTACGGCGCCTATGGCGTCGTGGCGGCCCTGCACGAGCGCACCCGCACCGGGCGCGGGCAGGTGGTCCGCACCTCGCTGCTCGCGGCCATCGTCGGCGTGCACGCCTTCCAGGGCACCCGCTACACCGTCGCCGGTGAGGTGCCGCGCGCGCAGGGCAACCACCACCCGTCGCTGGCCCCGTACGGCGCTTTCACCTGCAAGGACGCCATCGTGCAGGTCGCGGTGGGCAGCGAGGGCCTGTGGCGCGCCTTCGCACCGCTCGTCGGCCTGGACCCCGCCGATCCGCGCTTCGCCCGCAACGCCGACCGGGTGGCGCGCCGCGCGGAGCTCGCGGCGCTCGTCGACGCGGTGTTCGCCGAGCGCACCGTCGCCGAGCTGCTGCCCGAGCTGGCGGCGGCCGGCGTACCGGCCGGCGAGGTGCGCACCTTCGACCGGGTCTACGACTGGGAGCAGACCCGGTCGCAGGGCCTGCTGCTCGAGGTGGAGCATCCGACGCTGGGGCGCATCACGCTGCCCGGGCCGCCGCTGCGCTTCGGGTCCGAGGGCCGCCCGGGCGGCCGCGAGGTGCACGCGGCACCACCGACGCTCGGCCAGCACGACGCCAGCGTGCGGGCCTGGCTGGCGGACGAGGAGGGGTGAGCCGTCTCGGCGCGCTCGACCTCGCCGCGCGCGTGTTCGACCCCGGCTCGTTCTCCCGCTGGGACGAGCCCGTGCAGCAGGCGCCGGCGGACCCCTCGTACGCGGGCGAGCTGACGGCGGCGGCGGAGCGGACCGGGCTGGACGAGGCGGTCGTCACGGGTGAGGGCGCGCTGCGCGGCCGGCGGGTCGCGGTGCTCGCCTGCGAATTCGGGTTCCTCGCCGGCTCGATCGGGGTGGCCGCCGCCGAGCGGCTGGTACGGGCGATCGAGCGGGCGACCCGCGAGCGGTTGCCGCTGGTAGCCGCCCCCACCTCCGGCGGCACCCGCATGCAGGAGGGCACCGTCGCGTTCGTGCAGATGGTGAAGATCAGCGCGGCGGTCGCCGCCCACAAGGCCGCCGGCCTGCCCTACCTGGTCTATCTGCGCTCCCCGACCACGGGCGGGGTGCTGGCCTCCTGGGGCTCTCTCGGCCACGTCACCGCCGCCGAGCCCGGAGCCTTGATCGGCTTTCTGGGCCCGCGCGTCTACGAGGCGCTCTACGGCACCCCGTTCCCCGAGGGGGTGCAGCGCTCGGAGAACCTCTTCGAGCACGGCCTGCTCGACGCGGTGGTGTCACCCGAGGACCTCCGCGAGGTCGCCGCCGACGCCCTGTCGGTCCTCGCCGCCGGCCGGGAGGAGCTGCCCGGGGTCGCGCCCGTGCCGCTCGAGCCGGTCGGCGACGTGCCGGCCTGGGAGTCGATCACCCGGTCCCGGCGCCCGGAGCGTCCCGGGGTGCGCGCCCTGCTCCGGCTGGCCGCGCACACGGTGACCCCGCTGGAGGGCACGGGGGAGGGCGAGCTCGAGCCGGGGCTGCTCAGTGCCCTGGCGCGCTTCGGCGGCGCGCCGGCGGTCGTGCTCGGGCAGGACCGCAGCCGCTCGGTCGACCGCCCCCTCGGCCCGGCGGGTCTGCGCGAGGCCCGTCGCGGCTTCCGCCTCGCCGCCGAGCTCGGGCTGCCCCTGGTCACCGTCATCGACACCGCCGGGGCGGCGCTCTCGCGCGAGGCGGAGGAGGGCGGGCTGGCGGCCGAGATCGCCCGGTGCCTGGCCGAGCTGGTGATGCTGCCCGCGCCCACGGTCTGCGTGCTGCTGGGCCAGGGCAGCGGGGGCGGAGCGCTGGCCCTGCTGCCGGCCGACCGGGTGCTCTGCGCCCAGCACGGCTGGCTCTCGCCGCTGCCACCCGAGGGAGCCTCGGCGATCCTGCACCGCACCGTCGAGCGCGCACCCGAGCTCGCCGAACGGCAGGGAGTGCGCTCCCTCGACCTGCTCGCGGCCGGCGTAGTCGACCGCATCGTGCCGGAGCAGCCCGACGCCGCCGACGAGCCGGTGGAGTTCTGCACGCGGATGGGCCAGGTCCTGGAGTCCGAGCTCGTGACCCTGCTCGCGATGGACCCCCGAGCGCGGCTGCAGGCGCGGCTGGCGCGGTTTCGCCAGCTCGGCCTCTGACGAGACGGTGGGGCCGCGCCGCAGTGGGTATGCGGGCTCCATGAGCATGCAGGCGGCGGTACGCGGACTGGCGGCGGGTGCGGCGGGAGCCGCGGCGATGACGGCCGCGGAGAAGCTCGAGCAGGCGGTGACGGGTCGCCCCAGCTCCTTCGTGCCGGCGCACACCCTCGAGCGGCTGCTGCGCCAGCCCCGCAAGCGCGACGCGGACCGGCTGTGGATGAACTGGGCGATGCACTGGGGCCAGGGCATCGCGCTCGGCGCGGTGCGCGGGCTGATGGCCGAGCGCGGGATCCGCGGCCCGGTCGGCTCGCAGCTCTTTCAGAACCTGCGGCTGCTCAACGACCAGACCCTGGAGAACGCTACCGGGGTAGGCGCCCCGCCGTGGACGTGGCCGCTGAACGAGCAGGTGATCGACCTGCTGCACAAGGCGGTCTACGCGCAGGTCACCGGCTTCGTCGCCGACCAGCTCATCGCCAAGCCCACCCGCGACCGCCGACCCTGACCGGGCGAAGCGGTCTAGGACCCGAGCTCGCCGGGTCGCAGGGTGAGGGGGAACGGGCGGGTGACCTCGTGCCAGCCGCCAGGGCCGATCACGCCTCCTCGACGTAGGCGCCGTCGTGCAGCTCCAGGAGCCGCACGGTGATACCACTGCGCTCCTCGCGCACGACCCAGTAGTGCGGGATGGCCAACAGGGCGTAGAGATCGCGCTTGGTGACCAGGTCGTGGGTCACCGACGATGGTGAGACGACCTCGACGACCAGCGGCACGTCCTCCGGGGAGAAGTAGATGGCGTCGGGGGAGCACAGTGGCGCCGCGTCCGAGCGCACCACGAGCAGGTCAGGGATCAGGAACTGCAACTCCCGGCCCAGCGGGCGGGCGGAGACGCCGACTCCGCCCACGAGCAGCAGGAGGTTCTTCGGCACTCCTGGCCGTAGCACGTCGTAGAGGCGCGTGGCGAGCAGGCCGTGCTGGGCTGCGGGGAGCGGTGACACGTGCAGGCTCCCGTCGACGATCTCGTAGCGGAGGCTGTCGTCGGGCAGCGTCATCAGGTCATCGACCGTCCAGGGGTGCGCGGGCACCGCGAGCGGCGCCTGGGCCATGGCACCTCCTACGGGGGACGGCGAGCGTCGTCTCGCGGCGGCTCCCAGCATCGCGCGGTGCCGGGGGACCTCCGCGCTCGTCCCCAGGCGTGGCTTCCCCCGCCCGATTCCTCCGTACGCGACCATCGGCGATCTAGGCTGACGACCGGTTGGAGGATCCCGTGCGGGTGCTGATCGCCCTTGGCGGCAACGCGATGACCGGCCCCGACGGCAGCGCCGCCCCCGACGTCCAGCGGGCCGCTGTCGAGCGGGCCATGGCCGCGGTCGCCGACCTGGTGG
>JALYMT010000036.1 GCA_030773555.1 Actinomycetota bacterium
TCCTCGTAGCCGGTCGCCTCCAGGCCCTGCTTGACCATCTCGCCGATGCCGGTGATGGAGCGCTCGCGGACCGGGCGCGTGATCATGCCGGCCTGGCAGAAGCGGCACCCGCGCGTGCAGCCGCGGAAGATCTCCACACTCATCCGCTCGTGCACCGTCTCGGCCAGCGGCACCAGCGGCTGCTTCGGGTACGGCCACTCGTCGAGGTCCATCACGGTGTGCTTGCCGACCCGCCACGGCACGCCGGCGCGGTTGGGCGTCACCCGGTGGATGCGGCCGTCGGGCAGGTAGTCGACGTCGTAGAAGCGCGGGACGTAGACCCCGCCGGTCCGCGCCAGGCGGAACAGCAGCTCCTCGCGCCCGCCGGGGCACCCCTCGGCCTTCCACTCCCGCACGACGGCGGTGATCTGCAACACCGCCTGCTCGCCGTCGCCGAGCACGGCGGCGTCGACGAAGTCGGCGATCGGCTCGGGGTTGAACGCGGCGTGCCCGCCGGCGATGACGACCGGGTGCTCCTCCGTACGGTCACGGGCCTCGAGGGGGACGCCGGCGAGGTCGAGCGCGGCGAGCAGGTTGGTGTAGCCGAGCTCGGTGGCGAAGCTGACCCCGAGCAGGTCGAAGGCTCGGACCGGGCGGTGGGCGTCGACGGTGAAGGCGGGCACGTCGTGCTCGCGCATCAGCGCCTCGAGGTCGGGCCAGACGCTGTAGGCCCGCTCGGCCAGCACGCCGTCCTGCTCGTTGAGCACCTCGTAGAGGATCATGACGCCCTGGTTGGGCAGGCCGACCTCGTACGCGTCGGGATACATCAGCGCCCAGCGGACGTCGCAGGCGTCCCAGTCCTTGATCGTGGAGTTGAGCTCGCCGCCGACGTACTGGATCGGCTTCTGCACGAGCGGCAGCAGCGGCTCCAGCCGGGAGAAGACGGATTCGACGGGCATGCGGCCAGGGTAGCCGCGTAAGTCAGCGGCGCCGGTAGACGTCCCGCCGGTGACCTACGGCGACGACACGGACGACCCTCTTCTCGTCGTCAATGTCGTAGACGACGCGATATTGCCCTCGGCGTGCTGACCACTGCCCCTCGTAGTCTCCGCCGAGCCGCTTCCCTAGCCGATGAGGCTGCGCAGCCAGGTCACCGAACACGAGCTCCAGGACTGCCGAGGCGACAGCGACGGGCAGTCGGTCGAGGTTCCGGTGGGCCGTGGCTGACAGCAGGACCTCGTAGCTGCCACTCAAGCCGATCGCGGTCGCGGCTCCGGCGCCTTGCCCTGTTGCTCCGAGGCGACGCGGGTGGCGAGGTCGGCCAGAAGTTCGATCGCGGTGACGTAGTCGCCGCGCTCGAAATCCTCTCGGCCCTCCTTGATGTCCGCCACGAGCTGTGGGTCGGAGAGCACCTCGATCGTCTCCTCGAGCGACTCGAGGTCGTCCACGGCGATCAGCACCGCCGCAGGCCGCCCGTTGCGGGTGATCGTGACCCGCTCGTGGGTCTTGACGACGGCGTCGACGTAGCGGGACAGGTTGGCCCGGACGTCGGCCAGCGAGGTCGTCTCCATGAGCAGGATTCTAGCGTTCCCCCAGCCGCCGCAGCAGGTGCTCCCGGGCCGCGCCGTCCGGCCCGCTCCCGCGCCACCGCCAGGCGGTGCTCGGCGTCGACGTTGCCGCCGTACTTGAACTTGACCCGCACCTCACGGACCTCGAGCCGCAGCCCCCGGATGCCGGGCAGCAACCGGGCGTGCTCGGCGGGGTCGACCGCGCCGCTCCCCGGCTCGTACGCCGCGAGCTGCTTGCGGAGCACCGCGAGCTTGTCCTCGGGGCGGGTCAGGACGTGGGCGTACGCGGTCAGCTGGACCGCGGCGTAGTAGGTGGTCGGGACGCCGTACGCCGGGTCCTCGTCCCCGACCGCCTTCCACGCCGACGGCACGTAGGCCCAGTCGCCGGCGACGCTGAGCACGACGAGCGGGTTCTCCTCGATGGCCGGCCAGATCGGGTTGGGGCGGGCCAGGTGCAGGAGGACGTCAGGGCCGTCGAGGACGTACTGCGTCGGCACGACCACCGGTACGTCGCGCCCGCGGCCGGCCGCGACCAGGTGGCCGAGCCCCTCGTGCTGGAGGTAGGTC
>JALYMT010000037.1 GCA_030773555.1 Actinomycetota bacterium
CCCGGCTGCCCCACCCCCGCGGAGCGCTGCGACCTCGACCACACGATCCCGCACGGCAAGGGCGGCCGCACGGACAAGACGAACCTGGGCCCGCTGAACCGGCGATGCCACCGCATGCGCCACGAAAGCCCCTGGCGAGTTGAGCAGCCCACCCCCGGCACGTTCCGGTGGACCTCCCCCACCGGGCACACCTACACCGTCGAGGCCGAATCCCTGGGACCCGTCGACCCAAGACTCCGCGACCAGCCACCGGACGACGAGGCGAGTCCAGAACCTGAGGACGACCCACCGCCCTTCTGAGAAGCCCGGCCGAGACGGCTGGCGCTCGGTCGACGCCCCGTGGCCGAGTCTTGGCCGTGGTCGTCAGTCCCCGCCCGGGGTACGGAACCGCGCATGAGCGACGTCCTCGAGCTGTACGCCAGCGCTCTGCACGAGTTCGGTCGGCGGGTGCACGCCGTGCCCACCGACCGGTGGGACGCGCCGAGCCCCAATCCTGGCTGGGACGTGCGTGCGCTCGTCACCCACCTCGTTGAGGAGCAGCTGTGGGCGCCGCCGCTGCTGGCCGGCGCCCGGATCGGGGACATCGGCCAGGGGTTCCCGGGCGAGGCCGTGCGCGAGGATCCCGTACGGGCTTGGGAGGCGGCGGCAGCAGGTGCCCGGGCGGCGTTCACCGTCGACGGCGCGCTTGGCTGGGTCGTCGGCCTCTCCTACGGGGAGCGGCCGGCCGAGGACTACTGCCGCGAGATGACGATGGACCTCGCGGTGCACGCCTGGGACCTCGCGCGCGGCGCCGGGCTCGACGACCGACTCGACCCGGCACTCCTGCAGGACCTGCATAACCGCTATGTGAGATCAGCGGAATCGCTCGCCGGCTCCCGGCTGTTCGCTCCCGTCGTACCCGTCGGCGACTCCGCCGACCTGCAGGTCCGCACGCTCGCCCTGTTCGGGCGCGACGCCAGGACGACCAGCTGAGAGGACTTCCCGGATGACGAGCACGACGAGCACCCGCCCCGCCAAGGCCAGCGGCACCTTCGATATCGGCGGCGATCTCGAGGTGACCCGCCTGGGCTTCGGCGCCATGCGCATCACCGGCCCCGGCATCTGGGGGGAGCCCCGCGACCGCGGCGAGGCCCTGCGCGTGCTCCGCCGCGCCGTCGAGCTCGGGGTCGACTTCATCGACACCGCCGACTCGTACGGCCCGGGCGTCAGCGAGGACCTGATCCGCGAGGCGCTGCACCCGTACGACGACGGCGTGGTGATCGCCACGAAGGGCGGGCTGACCCGGCAGGGCCCCGACCAGTGGCAGCCGGTGGGCCGGCCCGAGTACCTCCGCCAGCAGGCCGAGATGTCGCTGCGCCGCCTCGGCGTGGAGCGCATCGAGCTCTACCAGCTGCACCGCATCGACCCTCAGGTCCCGCTCGAGGACCAGGTCGGGGTGCTGGCCGACCTGCAGCGCGAGGGCAAGGTGCACCACCTGGGCCTGTCGGAGGTGTCGGTCGAGGAGATCGAGTCCGTCCGCAAGCTGCTCGGCGGCGGGGGCGTGACCACCGTGCAGAACCTCTACAACCTGACGAACCGGCAGTCCGAGGACGTCCTCGACTACTGCGAGCGCGAGGGGATCGGGTTCATCCCGTGGTTCCCGATCGCGGTCGGCGAGCTGGCCCGACCCGGCGGCCCGCTCGACGAGCTGGCGCGCGAGACCGGGGCGACCGCCGCGCAGCTCGCGCTCGCCTGGCTGCTGCGGCGCTCGCCCGTCATGCTGCCCATCCCCGGCACCTCGTCGGTGGGACACCTCGAGGAGAACGTCGCCGGGGCCACCGTCTCGCTGAGCGACGAGCAGTACGAGCAGCTCTCGGCCGTCTCCGCCTGAGCCGCCATACCCGGGGGAGGCGACGCGCCGCGAGCCGCGAATTCCCGAGATGGGATTTCGTCGGTCGTCACTTCTAGACTCGCTTCCGGCAGAACCGCCTTCCCCCGGGTCTCCTGCCGCAGCCCGTGCCGGGCGCCTCGCGCGCCCGCGGTACGAGCCGCGGTCGTCTGATGTCGCGCGATCCCAGGAGGCGGAGCAGCATGGCGAACTCGTTCGTGCACCTGCACGTGCACACCGAGTACTCCATGCTCGACGGCGCCGCCCGTCTCAAGGACCTCTTCGCCGAGGCGGCCCGCCTCGAGATGCCGGCACTGGCGATGACCGACCACGGCAACGTGTTCGGCGCCTACGACTTCTACAAGCAGGCCACGGCCGCGGGCGTGAAGCCGATCATCGGGACGGAGGCCTATCTGGCCCCCGGCAGCCGGTTCGACCGCAGCCGGGTGCGGTGGGCCAGCGGGGGAGAGGACGACGTCTCCGGTGGCGGGGCCTACACCCACCTGACGCTGCTGGCCGAGACCACGGCCGGCATGCACAACCTCTTCCGGCTGTCCTCGCTGGCCAGCCTCGAGGGCTACTACTACAAGCCCCGGATGGACAAGGAGCTCCTCGCCACCTACGGGGCGGGGCTGATCGCCACCACCGGCTGCCCCTCGGGCGAGATCCAGACCCTCCTGCGCCAGGGCAACTACGAGGGGGCGAAGCGCTCGGCGGGGGAGTTCCTCGACATCTTCGGCCGGGGCAACTTCTACATCGAGCTGATGGACCACGGCCTCGACATCGAGCGCCGCCCGCGCGAGGGGCTGCTGCGGCTCGCCCGCGACCTCGACCTGCCCGTGGTCGCCACCAACGACCTGCACTACACCTACGCGCGCGACGCGACCGCGCACGAGGTGCTGCTGTGCGTGCAGTCCGGCAAGACCCTCGCCGACCCGCAGCGGTTCAAGTTCGACGCGCAGGACTTCTACCTGAAGTCGGCCGACGAGATGCGCGCGCTCTGGCGCGACTTCCCCGAGGCCTGCGACAACACCCTCGCCATCGCGGAACGCTGCGAGGTGTCCTTCCGCGAGGGCGCCGACCTGATGCCGGAGTTCGCGATGCCGGCGGGGGAGAGCCAGGAGTCCTGGCTGGTCAAGGAGGTCGAGCGCGGCCTCCACCGGCGCTACCCCACCGGCATCCCCGACCGGGTGCGTACCCAGGCCGAGTACGAGACCAACGTCATCCTGGCGATGGGCTTCCCGGCGTACTTCCTCGTCGTCGCCGACTTCATCGGCTACGCCAAGGCCAACGGCATCCGGGTCGGCCCCGGCCGCGGCTCGGCCGCCGGCTCCCTAGTCGCGTACGCGCTCGGCATCACCGATCTCGACCCGATCGAGCACGGGCTGCTGTTCGAGCGGTTCCTCAACCCCGAGCGGGTCTCGATGCCCGACATCGACATCGACTTTGACGAGCGCCGCCGCGGCGACGTGATCCGCTACGTCACGCAGAAGTACGGCGAGGAGCGGGTCGCCCAGATCGTCACCTACGGCACGATCAAGGCCAAGCAGGCGGTCAAGGACTCCGCCCGGGTGCTCGGCTACCCCTTCGCCGTGGGTGAGCGGATCACCAAGGCGATGCCGCCCCCGCTGATGGGCAAGGACGTCCCGCTCTCCGGCGCGTTCGACCCGACCCACCCGCGCTATTCCGAGGCGGGGGAGTTCCGCAGCCTCTACGAGTCCGACGCCGACGCCAAGCGGGTCATCGAGACCGCGCGCGGCCTGGAGAACCTCAAGCGCCAGTGGGGCGTGCACGCGGCCGGCGTGATCATGTCGAAGGACCCCCTGGTCGAGCACATCCCGATCATGCGCCGCGAGCAGGACGGCGCGATCATCACGCAGTTCGACTATCCGACCTGCGAGACGCTCGGCCTGCTCAAGATGGACTTCCTGGGCTTGCGCAACCTCACCGTCCTCGACGACGCGCTGGCCAACATCCGCGCCAACCGCGGCGATGACGTCGCCGTCGAGACCCTGGCCCTCGACGACCGGGCGACGTACGAGCTGCTCGCCCGCGGCGACACCCTCGGGGTGTTCCAGCTCGACGGCGGGCCGATGCGGGCCCTGCTGCGCGCGATGCGGCCCGACAGCTTCGAGGACATCTCCGCCGTCCTCGCGCTCTACCGCCCCGGGCCGATGGGGGCCAACGCGCACAACGACTACGCCGACCGCAAGAACGCGCGCAAGCCGATCGTCCCCATCCACCCGGAGCTCGCGGAGCCCCTCCAGGAGATCCTCGGCGACACGTACGGCCTGATCGTCTACCAGGAGCAGGTGATGGCGATCGCGCAGCGCCTGGCCGGCTACTCCCTGGGTCAGGCCGACCTGCTGCGCCGCGCCATGGGCAAGAAGAAGCGCGAGATCCTGGAGAAGGAGTTCAGCGGCTTCTCCGCGGGGATGGCCGAGCGGGGCTACAGCAAGGGGGCGATCGACACCCTCTGGGCCATTCTCGTCCCGTTCTCCGACTACGCGTTCAACAAGGCGCACACCGCCGGCTACGGCCTCGTCTCCTACTGGACCGCCTACCTCAAGGCCAACTACCCGGCCGAGTACATGGCCGCTCTGCTGACGAGCGTGCGCGACGACAAGGACAAGTCCGCGCTCTACCTGAACGAGTGCCGGCGCATGGGCATCAAGGTGCTGCCGCCCGACGTGAACGAGTCCGAGGCCGACTACACCCCGCGGGGCACCGACATCCGCTTCGGCCTCGCCGCCATCCGCAACGTGGGCGGCAACGTGGTGGGCTCGGTCCTCGCCTCCCGGCGGAGCAAGGGGCGCTTCGCCGACTTCTACGACTTCCTGCGCAAGGTCGAGGCGGTGGTCTGCAACAAGAAGACGATCGAGTCCCTGATCAAGGCGGGTGCCTTCGACTCCCTCGGGGCGACGCGGCGGGGACTGCTGAGCGTGCACGCCGACGCGATCGACGCGCACCTGGAGACCAAGCGCAACGAGGCGATGGGGCAGTTCGACCTGTTCGGTGACCTCGGCGGCGAGGGCGGCGCGCCCGGCTCCGGCGTGCTGGGCGGGCTCGAGCTGGTGGTCACCCCGCCGATTCCGGTGGGCGAGTGGGACAAGAAGCTCCTGCTCGCCTACGAGCGGGAGATGCTCGGCCTCTACGTGTCCGACCACCCGCTGCTCGGCGTCGAGACGGCGCTGGCGGCCGGCTGCGACTGCTCGATCTCGGTGCTGACGGGAGGCACGCCCGGCATCGAGGAGCGACCCGACGGCGCGGTGGTCACCGTCGGCGGACTGGTGACCGGCCTGCAGCGCAAGCTCACGAGGCAGGGCAATCCCTGGGCCATCGCGACCATCGAGGACCTCGAGGGATCCATCGAGGTGATGTTCTTCCCGGCGACTTACCAGCTGGTGGCGACCTCGCTCGCCGAGGACCTCGTCGTCCTCGTGCGCGGCCGCGTCGACCGCCGCGACGACGTGCCCAAGCTGGTCGCCATGGAGCTGACGCTGCCCGACCTCGCCGAGGCCGCTACCGGACCGGTCGTCGTCTCCCTGCCGGCGACCCGCTGCACCCCGCCCCTGGTGGAGCGGCTCAAGGAGGTTCTGGGCAGCCATCCGGGAGCGACCGAGGTGCACCTGCGCCTGACCGCGTCGGGGCGCACCACGGTGCTCCGCCTCGACGACGGCCTGCGGGTGGCGCCCTCGCCGTCGCTGGTCGCCGACCTCAAGGCCCTGCTCGGCGCCGCCTGCCTCGGCGGGTGACGGCTTCCAGCCCGGGACCGACCCACGGGTTCGTGCTGCGCGGGCGGGTGCGCCCCGGGGGCGGGCAGCCCGACATCCCTGACGGCGTGGTGGTCGTCGACGCGCGCGGCCGGATCGACAGGATCGCCCCGGCGGGAAGCGTGGCCCTGCCGCCCGAGCTGCCCGTCGCCGGGGGTGCCGGGGCCGTGGTGATGCCCGGCATCGTCGACGCGCACGTCCATCTGGCCTTCGCCGCCGCCGCCGCCGCCGCGCCCGCCTTTTCCGACCTGCTCGGCGCGGGCGTCGTCGGCGTACGCGACCTCGGCGCGCCCCCGGCACGGGCGCTGGGCTGGCGGACTCCGCCGGGCTCGGGTGCCGCACCGGTGGTCGCGGTCGCCGGCCCGCTGCTGACGGCACCGGGGGGCTATCCCAGCCGGGGGTGGGGCCGGGAGGGGTTCAGCCGGCCCATGACCGGGCCCGCCGATGCCCGGGCAGCGGTCGCCGCGTTGGCTCACCTGGGGGTCGACGTCCTCAAGCTCGCTCTGGAGCCCGCCGGCAGCTCGCCCGTGCCCGAGCCGGACACGGCTCGCGCCGTCGTCGAGGCCGCCCACGCGCGCGACCTCGCCGTGACCTGCCACGCGCTCTCGGCCGCCATGGTCGATCGGGGCCTCGACGCGGGCGTCGACGAGTTCTGCCACGTCCCCGTGGAACCCCTGCCGCCGCCCCTCGTGGACCGGCTCGCGGGCGCGGGCGTGGCCGTGGTGTCGACACTACAGACCCTCGCCGACGGGGGGCACGAGCGGACGAGCATGGCCAACGCCCGGGCGCTGGTCGCCGGCGGCGTCCCGCTGATCTACGGCACCGATCTGGGCAACGTGGGCACCCGGCCGGGGGCCGAGCCGCGGGAGCTCGAGCGCCTCGTCGGCGCCGGGCTGTCCCGGGCGGCGGCACTGCGCTCGGCGACAGCGGGGGCAGCGGGCTCGGTGCGCTGACGGTCGGCGCGCCGGTCGCTGCGGTGGTGCTGCCCAGCGACCCCCTGCCCGACTTCGCGCTGCTGCGCCACCCCCTCGCGGTGGCGGCCGGGCGCACGCTCCTCCTCGAGGACCCGTCCGTCCCCAGATCGGCGGGAATCCGGAACTCGGGACCGGCCCACCCCTAACACGTCGTCCCACCCGCGATCGTCGCGGCGCCCGTGACGCGACGTCGGGAGATTGCGCACGACTGCTTTTCCCACCGGTCCCGAGGGCGCCGGGGACGGGCGCTACGGCGGGCAGCCGGAGCCCGCGGGCGGGGATGTGCTGGCCTCGGGGCCCGACCCCTCCGAGCGGAGCGCCAGGGGCAAGGCGCTCGTCACTGGCTCGCCGCCGGGCTGGCCGCCGTCGCCGTGCTCGGAGTGGGTGGGGGCGTCGCCTAGGGCGGGCCGGCCCTCGTCCGGCTGGTGGGCGGGGGCACCCAGGCGGAGGACGTGCTTCCCGCGGAGGCGCTGGCCTACGCCGAGCTCGACCTCAACCCGTCGGCGGGCCAGAAGCTCGCCGCGGTGCGCTTCCTGCGCAAGTTCCTCGAGACGAAGGAGCGCTTCGAGGAGTCCAAGGACCCCCGGGCGTCGCTGTGGGAGCTGATCGCCAAGGACGAGGAGGAGCTCTCCTCGCTCGACTACGCCCGGGACGTCGAGCCGTGGCTGGGCGACCGCCTCGGCCTGGCGGTGCTGCCCCCGGCGGCCGGCGAGGAGGAGCCCGAGGTCGCCGTCGCCCTGCAGGTGCGCAACGAGGAGCGCGCCCGCCAGGGCATCCCGAAGCTGTTCGAGAAGTCGCCCGACGACGAGGACCCGGGCTTCGTGGTGCAGGACGGCTACGCCGTCTTCGCCGCGGACCATGCCGCCGCTCGCCGCCTGGCCGGCGCCGGGCAGGCGCGCAGCCTCGCAGAGAACCCGAGGTTCGCCGCGGACGCCGAGCGGCTCGGCGACGCCGGGGTCAGCTCCGGGTGGGTCGACCTGAGCCGGCTGCGGGACGTGCTGACGCCGGAGGCCGCCGAGGTCTCCGCCGCCGAGCTCGACGTGCTGAAGGAGTCGATGCGCGGCCGGCTGACGTACGCGGTGCGCTTCGAGGGCGACGACCTCGAGCTCGCCGTCGACGGCGCCGAGCTGCCCGACACCGAGGCGTACGCCGGATCGGCGGGCGTCGAGCTCGGTCGGCTGCCTGCCAGCACGGTGGGCGCTCTTGGTCTGGTCAACGGCGACGAGTTCGTCACCACGTTCTGGGACCGGGTGGTCCGCGAGCTGGAGGCCACCGAGCCGGGCGCCCGGGAGGAGCTGGCCGGCTTCGAGCGCGAGTCCGGCCTCGACCTGCCCGCCGACCTGGCGGTGCTGCTCGGCGACAGCTTCCTGCTCGCCCTCGACGCCGAGGAGCTGCCCGACGCCCCGGCAGTGGGGGCGAAGGTGCGCACCGACGGAGCGCACGCCGAGCGGGTCCTGCGCAAGGTCCAGGACCTCGCCGCCCAGGAGGGCGAGGAGCTCCCGGTCGTGACCCGCCGTACGGGCGACGGCCTGCTGGTGGCCGGCGACGAGGACGACCTCGACCGACTGGCCGGCGGGGAGGATCTGGGGGCCGCACCGTCGTTCCGCGCGGCTCTGCCCGAGCTGGCCACGGCCGATCTGGCCGGCTACCTCGACCTCGACCGGATCGCCGACACCTTCGTGGGGGAGCCCGAGGACGACGACGAGCGCAAGGTGATGGAGGCCCTGCGCGCGGTCGACGCGATCGGCGTGACCGTGTCCTCCGACGGCAAGGGCGACGCCCGCTTCCGGCTGCGGGTCGTTACCCGCTAGGCCCGCCGGCCGACGGCCGCGACGGTCGCGTCCGTGACCCGGACGAGGTCGCCGGGAGCGAGCTCGAGGTCGAGCCCCCGCCGCCCGCCGGAGACGAGCACGCTCTCGTGCCGCAGGGCGCTCTCGTCGAGCACCGTGGGCAGGGCGCGGCGCTGCCCGACAGGGCTGATGCCCCCCACGACGTAGCCGGTCGTGCGCTCGGCCAGCGCGGGCTCGGCCATCTCGGCCCGCTTGCCGCCCACGGCGGCCGCCAGTGCCTTGAGGTCGAGGCTGCCGCTGACCGGCACCACGGCGACGGTCAGCGCGCCGTCGACGCGGGCGAGCAGGGTCTTGAACACCCGCTCGGGTGCGACCCCGAGCGCCTGCGCGGCCTCCAGGCCGTACGACGGGGCGTCGGGGTCGGCGGCGTACGGCCGCGGGGTGAAGGCGACGCCCGCCCGGGCGAGTGCCACCGTCGCCGGCGTGCCCTGCCCGCCCCTGCCGTCCCCGCGCCGCCCCACCGCCGTCAGTTGCTGCCGTACGGCCGACGCGCCAGCTCGGTCGCCGGCAGCGAGGGCAGCGCGGTGATCAGGGCGTTCTCCCGCTGGAGCAAGCCGAGCTCAAAGCGCAGCCGGGTGGCCGCGTCGGGAGCGGCCAGCAGGCGCTGCTTGTCGGCCAGGTCGAGCACCATCGCCGCGGCGACCAGATAGGACAGCACGGTGGGCTCCACGGGCAGCTCCGGCCGCCCGGGTGCCTGCTGGCCGCGGGCAGCCAGCAGGCCGTCGCGGTAGCGGGCGAACATCCGCCCGACCCTGGTCGTCAACACCGCGGCGTCCGCGCCGGCCTGCTCGTCGAGCAGCTCGACCTCACCCACGAGGTAGGGCAGGCGGTCGTCGAGCGCGTGCAGGCGGAACCGGCGCGCGCCCGCCGTCATCAGGTCGAAGCGGCCGTCGGCGTGGGGTTGCACCTGGTGGACCACGGTGGTGCACCCGACCTCGTGCAGGGCACGCACCCCGTCGGCGCCGACCTCGCGGCCCTCCCGGATCGCCACCACGCCGAAGCTCCGGGTCGCTCCCTCGCCCTGCTGCACGAGGTCGCGGACGAGCTGGCGGTAGCGCTCCTCGAAGATGTGCAGGGGGAGCACGAGACCCGGGAACAGCACGGTGCCGAGGGGGAACAGGGGGATCCGCTCGGTCACCCCCGCAGCCTAGGTGGGCCCGCCGGACCCCGTCCCGGCCCAGCGGCGGGCGCCGGGACGTACCTAGACTGGCCGCCGTGATCTCCCGCCTCGACCTGCGCGGTAAGACCGCCGACCCGCGGGACGTGCTCCCACGGGCCGAGCTCGACGTCGAGACGGCCCTCGACACGGTCCGCCCGATCTGCGACGACGTCCGCGAGCGGGGCCTGAGCGCGGTGCTCGACGCCGGACGGCGCCTCGACGGGGTCGCCCTGAACACCACCCGCGTCCCGGCGGGCGCCCTGCAGCAGGCCCTCGACGACCTCGACCCCGCGGTCCGCGCGGCGCTCGAGGAGGCGACCCGGCGGGCGCGGGCCGTGCACGAGGCGCAGCGGCGTCCCGACGCCACCGTCACGGTCGGCCCCGGCGGCACGGTGACGGAGCGGTGGGTGCCGGTGCGCCGGGTCGGGCTCTACGTCCCGGGCGGGCTGGTCGCCTATCCCTCGAGCGTGGTGATGAACGTGGTGCCGGCGCAGGTCGCCGGGGTCGGCTCGTTGGCCGTCGCCTCGCCCCCGCAGGCGCAGCACGGCGGGCTGCCCCACCCCTCGGTGCTGGCAGCGTGCGCGCTGCTCGGGGTCGAGGAGGTCTACGCCGTGGGCGGCGCGCAGGCGGTGGCGATGTTCGCGTACGGCACGGAGGAGTGCCCCCGGGTCGACCTGGTGACGGGGCCGGGCAACGTCTACGTCGCCGCCGCCAAGCGGCTGCTGCGCGGCACGGTGGGCATCGACTCCGAGGCCGGCACCACCGAGATCGCGATCCTCGCCGACGACACCGCCGACCCCGTCCACCTCGCCGCCGACCTGATCGCCCAGGCCGAGCACGACCCCCACGCCGCCTGCCTGCTCGTCACCCCCGACCCGCAGCTCCTCGACGACGTCGAGCTCGAGCTCACCCGCCAGGTGCCGCGCACGCGCCACCGCGAGCGGGTCGAGAGCGCGCTCGGCGCCACCTCGGCCGCCGTGCTCGTCGGCGACCTGGAGCAGGGCCTCGCCGTGGTCGACGAGTGGGCCGCCGAGCACCTCGAGATCGTGACGCGCGACGCCCGGGCGTGGGCCCAGCGGGTGACCAACGCCGGTGCGGTGTTCGTCGGCCCGTGGTCACCGGTGTCGCTGGGCGACTACCTCGCCGGGTCCAACCACGTCCTGCCCACCGGGGGCACCGCCCGGCACAGCGGCGGGCTGTCGGTGCAGTCCTTCCTGCGCGGCATCCACGTCGTCGACTACAGCCGCGAGGCCCTGGCCGAGGTCGCCGGGCACGTCGAGGCCCTCGGTGGCGCCGAGGACCTCCTCGCGCACGTCGCGGCCGTCCGCGCCCGCGTCCCCGCCGGCGGGGACGACACGTGACCACCCTCGACGCCCTGCCGCTGCGCGCCGACCTGCGCGGGCAGCAGCCGTACGGCGCGCCGCAGCTCGACGTGCCCGTGCAGCTCAACACCAACGAGAACCCCCACCCGCCCTCGCCGGCCCTGGTCGCCGACGTCGCCGCCCGGGTCGGCGACGCCGTGACCCGGCTCAACCGCTATCCGGACCGGGAGGCGCTCGAGCTGCGCGCCGACCTGGCCCGCTACCTCGGCCACGGCCTCGCGACCGAGCAGGTGTGGGCCGCCAACGGCTCCAATGAGGTGCTGCAGCAGCTGCTGCAGGCCTTCGGCGGCCCGGGGCGCGCCGCGCTGGGCTTCGAGCCGTCGTACTCCATGCACCGGCTCATCAGCACCGGCACCGGCGCGCGCTACCTCGCCGCGACCCGCGCGCCCGACTTCTCCCTGCCGGCCGCCCGCGCCGTCGACTCCGTACGCGAGCACGCCCCCGACGTCGTCTTCCTCTGCTCGCCGAACAACCCGACCGCGACCGCGCTCGACCCCGACGTGGTCGCCGCGGTGTACGACGCCGCGCCCGGCCTGGTGGTCGTGGACGAGGCGTACGCCGAGTTCTCGCACCGGCCCTCGGCGCTCGCGCTGCTGCCGGGCCGCCCGCGGCTGGTGGTCACCCGCACGATGAGCAAGGCGTTCGCCTTCGCCGGCGCCCGGGTGGGCTACCTCGCGGCCGATCCCGCGGTGGTCGACGCGCTGCGGCTCGTCCGCCTGCCCTACCACCTCTCCGCGATCACCCAGGCCGCTGCCCGCGCCGCCCTGGCACACACCGCGGAGCTGCTCGGCTCCGTCGAGGCGGTCAAGGCGCAGCGCGACCGCATCGTCGAGGAGCTGCGGGGCATGGGCCTCACGGTGGCCGACTCCGACGCGAACTTCGTCTTCTTCGGCCGCTTCCCCGAAGCCGCGCGAACCTGGCGGCAGCTGCTAGCACGCGGCGTCCTCGTCCGCGACGTCGGCGTCCCCGGGTGGCTGCGGGTGACGGCCGGCACCGAGGAGGAGACGACGGCGTTCCTCGAGGCGATGCGGGAGGTGTGCTGATGGCGCGGACCGGTCGGGCGCAGCGGGCGACCAAGGAGTCCGAGGTGCTGGTCGAGGTCGACCTCGACGGCAGCGGCGTGGTCGACGTGAGCACGGGCGTGGGCTTCTTCGACCACATGCTGGGCCAGCTCGGCAAGCACGGTCTGCTCGACCTGACGGTGAAGACCGAGGGTGACGTGCACGTCGACGCCCACCACAGCGTCGAGGACACCGCCCTCGCCCTCGGGGAGGCGTTCCGGCAGGCCCTGGGTGACAAGGCGGGGGTGCGGCGGTTCGCCGACGCGCTCGTGCCGCTCGACGAGACCCTGGTGCGGGTCGCGGTCGACCTCTCGGGCCGGCCCTACCTCGTGCACTCCGAACCCGACGGGCTCGCCTCGATGATCGGCGCGTACGACGCCTCGCTCACCCGGCACGTGTGGGAGTCGTTCGCGCACACCGCGCAGATCTGCCTGCACGTCGACGTGCTGCGGGGCCGCAACGCCCACCACGTCGCGGAGGCGCAGTTCAAGGCCGTGGCGCGGGCACTGCGCGACGCGGTGGCCCTCGACCCGCGGGTGGCGGGCGTGCCGTCGACCAAGGGGACGCTGTGAAGTCGAAGGTGGTCGTGCTCGACTACGGGTCGGGCAACCTGCGCTCCGCGGAGCGGGCGCTGCGCCGGGGCGGCGCGGAGGTCACGGTCACCGCCGACCCCGAGCTGGCCACCGGCAGCGACGGGCTCGTCGTGCCCGGGGTCGGCGCGTTCGCGGCCTGCATGGCGGGGCTGCGGGCAGTGCGCGGCGAGCGGGTCATCGGTCGTCGCCTGGCGGGCGGCCGCCCCGTGCTGGGCATCTGCGTGGGCATGCAGATCCTGTTCGAGTGGGGCGACGAGCACGGGGCGGCCACCGCGGGCTGCGGCGAGTGGCCGGGGCTCGTCGAGCGACTGCACGCTCCGGTGCTGCCCCACATGGGGTGGAACACCGTGCAGGCCGCGCCCGGCAGCACCCTCTTCAAGGGCGTCGAGGACGCGCGGTTCTACTTCGTGCACTCCTACGCCGTGCGCCGCTGGGAGCTTCCGGGCTCCGAGCGACTCGCGGCGCCCCTGGTCACCTGGGCCGAGCACGGCGAGCGGTTCGTCACCGCCGTCGAGAACGGCCCGCTCTCCGCCACGCAGTTCCACCCGGAGAAGTCCGGCGACGCGGGCGCGGCGCTGCTGGAGAACTGGTTGCGCACGCTGTGAGCGCACCCCCCCTCGTCCTGCTGCCCGCCGTCGACGTCGCCGCCGGGCAGGCCGTGCGCCTGGTGCAGGGCGCCGCCGGCACCGAGACCTCGTACGGCGATCCGCTCACGGCCGCGCTCGCCTGGCAGCAGGCGGGGGCGCAGTGGGTGCACCTCGTCGACCTCGACGCCGCCTTCGGGCGCGGCTCCAACGCCGCGCTGCTCGCCAAGGTCGTCGGCGAACTCGACCTCGCCGTCGAGCTCTCCGGGGGCATTCGCGACGACGACACCCTCGAGGCGGCACTCGCGACCGGCTGCGCCCGCGTCAACCTGGGCACGGCCGCGCTCGAGTCGCCCGACTGGGTCCGCGACGCCATCGCCCGCCACGGCGACCGGATCGCCGTCGGGCTCGACGTCCGCGGCACCCGCCTGGCCGCCCGGGGCTGGACCCGCGAGGGCGGCGAGCTCTTCGACGTCCTCGCCCGCCTCGACCGCGACGGGTGCGCCCGCTACGTCGTGACCGACGTGACCAAGGACGGCACCCTGCGCGGCCCCAATCTCGACCTCCTCCGCAGCGTGTGCGCGGCCACCGACCGTCCGGTCGTCGCCTCCGGCGGGATCTCCTCGCTCGCCGACCTGCGGGCGCTGCGCGAACTCGT
Source organism: Actinomycetota bacterium (assembly GCA_030773555.1). Taxonomy (GTDB): domain Bacteria; phylum Actinomycetota; class Actinomycetes; order JALYMT01; family JALYMT01; genus JALYMT01. Next base: position 13,902 of record JALYMT010000037.1, read on the forward strand.
GCCCCTCGGGGTGGAGGGCGCCGTCGTCGGCAAGGCTCTCTACGCGGGAGCGTTCACCCTGACCGAGGCACTCGCGGAGGTGTCGTCATGAGCACCGCGCTCGGGGGCGAGGACGCGGGTGCGGTGCGCCGCTACTCCTCCGGCGGGGCGTGGGAGGAGTCCATCGGGTACTCCCGCGCGGTCGCCGCCGGCCCGTTCGTGATCACCGCTGGCTGCACCGCCGTCAGCGACGGGCAGGTGCAGCACGAGGGTGACCCGTACCTGCAGGCCGTCGCCGCCTTCCGCAACGCCGAGCGCGGGCTGGCGCAGGCCGGCTGCAGCCTGGGCGACGTCGTGCAGACCCGGATGTACGTGACGCACGCCCGCGACGCCGCCGAGATCGGCCGCGCCCACCAGGCCCTGTTCGCCGACGTGCGGCCCGCCGCCACCATGGTCCAGGTCAGCGGCCTGCTCGACCCGCGCATGCTCGTCGAGGTCGAGCTCGTCGCCTACCGGCGCGAGCGCGCATGACCGTCGCCATCCGCGTCATCCCCTGCCTGGACGTGGACGGGGGTCGCGTGGTCAAGGGGGTGCGCTTCACCGGGCTGCGGGACGCGGGCGACCCCGTCGAGATGGCGAAGGTCTACGACGCCGAGGGCGCCGACGAGCTCACGTTCCTCGACATCACCGCCTCGGCGGGGGAGCGCGAGACGACGTACGACGTGGTCCGCCGCACCGCCGAGCAGGTGTTCATCCCGCTGACCGTCGGGGGCGGGGTACGTACGGTCGCCGACGTCGACCGCCTGCTGCGCGCGGGCGCCGACAAGGTGGGGGTCAACACCGCCGCGGTCGCCCGCCCTGAGCTGATCGCCGAGGTCGCCGAGCGCTTCGGCTCCCAGGTGCTCGTGCTCTCGGTCGACGCCCGTCGCGCCGGCGCGGGCTCCGCGGGCACGCCCTCGGGTTTCGAGGTGACCACGCACGGGGGGCGGCGCGGCACCGGCATCGACGCGGTGGGCTGGGCGGCCCGGGCCGGGGAGCTGGGGGCGGGGGAGATCCTGCTCAACTCGATGGACGCCGACGGCACCCGGGCCGGCTACGACCTCGGCATGCTGCGGGCGGTGCGCGCCGAGGTCGACGTGCCCGTGATCGCCAGCGGGGGAGCCGGAGCGCTGGGCGACTTCGCGCCCGCCGTGGGGGCGGGCGCCGACGCGGTCCTCGCGGCGAGCGTCTTCCACTTCGGGCAGCTGCGCATCGGCGAGGTGAAGGCGGCGCTGGCCGCCTCCGGGCATCCGGTCCGCTAGTGGTGCCGCCCGGAAGTACAGCAGTGTAAGTTGGGCCGGTCTCGGCGAGGGGAAGCGTCGAGCCTCCGGCAATACGTCTGCCTTCGGAGGCTGTCGTGTGCCGCCGCTCCCCGTATGTGATCAGCCTGTCGGATGCGGATCGGCGAGTGCTGGAGGGGCGCTCGCGCGCCTACACCGCTCCGCATGCCGAGGTGGTTCGCGCGAAGATCGTGCTGTTGGCGGCCGAGGGGCTGCCGAACACGGTGATCGGGCAGCGGTTGGACGTGCACGTGGACGTGGTGAGCCGGTGGCGCAAGCGGTTCGCCGTGCAGGGGGTGGACGGCCTGTCCGACCGCGAGCGGTCTGGGCGTCCGCGGGTCTTCCCGGCGCCGGTGGTGGCCGAGGTGAAGGCGATGGCCTGCGAGCCGCCGGAGCGCCGGGGTGCCCCGCTGAGCCGGTGGAGCTCGGCGGAGCTGGCCGGCCAGGCGGTCGCCGAGGGGCTGGTCGCGGCGGTGTCGGCCTCGAGTGTGCGCCGCTGGCTCGCGGAGGACTCGATCCGGCCGTGGCGCTACCGGTCGTGGATCTTCCTGCGGGACCCGGACTTCGCCGCCAAGGCCGGTCGGGCGCTCGACCTGTACGCACGGATGTGGAATGGCGTCGAGCTCGGCGCGGATGACTACGTGCTCAGCGCTGATGAGAAGTCGCAGCTCCAGGCGTTGCGCCGCTGCCATCCGCAGCTGCCACCAGGGCCTGGGCGCGAGCGGCGGGTGGAGTTCGAGTACAAGCGGGGCGGCACGCTGGCCTACTTCGGCGCCTACGACGTGCACCACGCCCGCCTGATCGGCCGGGTCGAGCCCACCACCGGCATCGCGCCGTTCGGGAGGCTGGTGGCCCAGGTGATGATCACGAGCCCTATGCCTCGGCCCGGCGGGTTTTCTGGATCGTCGACAACGGCTCCTCGCATGCCGGGCGGGCCTCGATCGAGCGGATGAGCGCGGCGTGGCCGACCGCGACGCTGGTGCACCTACCGGTGCACGCCTCCTGGCTGAACCAGATCGAGATCGTCTTCTCGGTCATCCAACGCAAGGTGATCAAGCCGGCCGACTTCGCCGACCTGGACGCTCTCACCCAGCGGCTGACCGAGTTCGAGCCCCGCTACAACGCCACCGCCACCCCCTTCGACTGGCGGTTCACCCGCGCCGACCTCACCGACTTGCTGGATCGCCTCGACGCGCACCGTCAAGCCGACACACCGGCGCTGGCCGCCTGACCCGGAGGATGCATCGGTGGCCACTCCTCCCGTTTCCACCAAGACCAGCCTCGGCCAACGGCTGACGACGCGGGCACGCGACCGCTGGCCCGCGCTGCGCGGCGTCCAGGTCCGCTTCCGCGGCCAGTTCGCCTACCTCAGCGCTCAGCTCCCCGATGGCGAGGTCTCGCCGCTGTGCCGGCTGCGCTACACCGGCTCCGCGAGCCGCTGGGGCTTCGCGATCTACCGGGCCAGCCACGACGACTACCAGAACAGCTTCCTGCCCAGCGGACAGTTCACCGGAACACCCGAAGAAGCCCTCGACTGCGCCTGCGGGCTGTACCTGGGCGACCCCACCGCATGGCAGACGGACCCATCACCGACGAACTAACAGGCAGCACCACTAGCGCCCGACCTGCCGCCGCCACCGGGACCGTATACAGTCGCCGCGCGGGGAGGCGGGAGGCCGCATGACGATCGGGAAGACGCACCGCTCCCTGCGCGGCGCCGTCCTCGACGAGCTGCGCCAGCTGATCGTGTCGGGTGAGCTCGAGCCCGGCTCGCGCCTGGTCGAGGAGTCCATCGCCGTCCGGCTCGACGTCTCCCGCAATCCGGTGCGCGAGGCCTTGCAGACCCTGGCGGCCGAGGGCTTCGTCGACATGCTGCCCCGGCGGGGTGCACTGGTGTCGCGCCTGAGCCCCGAGCAGGCCGAGGAGCTCTTCGACGTCCGGCTGGCCCTGGAATCCCTCGCCGCCCGCCTCGCCGCCCGCAACGCCGACGAGGCGGCCGTCTCGGCGCTCACCGACGTGCTCGAGCAGGCGCAGGACGCCACCGCACACCGGCAGCTCGACCGCCTGGCGGAGCTCAACACCCGCTTCCACCAGCTCGTCGTGACTGCGGGTGCGAACAGCTACCTCGAGATGCTGGTGGCGCCGATGGCCCAGCGCGTGCAGAGGGTCTTCCGGCGCAGCGCCCACAGCCGCGCCACCGACTCCTGGGACGAGCACGCCCGGATGCTCGCTGCCATCACCGTCGGCGACGAGCAGGCCGCCAGCGTCCTCGCCGCGGCGCACGTCAGCGCCGCCCGGGAGTCCTACCGTCAGCTGGTGGCCGCCGAGGGGAGCTCCGGGCACATGTCCGAGAGCGTCGACGGCGCTGGGGAGCCGGCAGCTCCCTGAGCCCGCGTATCGATTTCGTCTCGGGCCTTGTATACCGTCGACGACCTGTGCGAAGGTCCCTCGCATATCCGCACCCCTGCGAGGAGAGCCCCCCGTGACCCGTCGCCGCACCTCGTCCCTGACCGTGGGGCTCGCCGCCACCGCCCTGCTGGCCTCGGCCTGCGGAGGGGGAGGCGGCGCGGGCGGCGCGGGCGGTGGCCCCGCCCCCGTCGCCGTCGGCTCGAACACCCCCGACAACCGCCCGGTCAGGACCGGGGGCAACCTCGCCCTCGCCCTCGCCGAGGACCCCGACGTGCTCGACCCCACGCTGGCGCGCACGCTGGTCAGCCGCCTGGTGTTCGTGAGCATGTGCGAGAAGCTCTACGACATCGACAAGGACCTCAACGTCGTCCCGCAACTCGCCGCGGCGAAGCCGGAGATCTCCGCCGACCAGAAGACGGTCACGATCAAACTGCGCCAGGGTGTCAAGTTCAACGACGGCACCCCCTTCGACGCCGCGGCCGTGAAGAAGTCCCTCGACCGCCACCGCACCCTCAAGGGCTCGACACGGACGAGCGAGCTGGCCACCGTGACCTCCGTCGACGTCGTCGACCCCGGCACTGTCGCGCTCAAGCTCTCCAAGCCCTACGCCCCGCTGACCGCGCAGCTCGCCGACCGCGCCGGCATGGTCATGTCCCCGGCCCAGCTGGACAAGCTCGGCGACAAGTTCGGCACCGAGCCGGTCTGCGTGGGTCCCTTCGAGTTCGTCAGCCGCACCCCCGGCAGCGAGATCGTGCTGCAGAAGTCGCCCGACTACTACGACGCCGGCCAGGTGAAGCTCGACCGGGTCAGCTATCGCATCATCACCGACGCCAACGCCCGGCTGGCCAACGCGAAGTCCAACGACGTGCAGGTCGCCGAGCGGATCGGCGCCACCGACATTCCCGGGGTCCAGGCCGACCGCAGCGTGCGGCTGGTCGGGGTGCCCTCGCTGGGCTACCAGGGGATCACCGTCAACATCGGCAACGAGAAGGGCGTCGGCGAGCCCGCGGGCACGGTCGACAGCCCGCTCGCGAAGTCCGAGCTGCGCAAGGCCTTCGACCTCGCCCTGGACCGGGAGGCCATCAACAAGGTGGTCTTCGCCGGTCAGTACACTCCGGGCTGCTCGCCGCTGCCGCCCGTCAGCCCCTTCCACGACCCCAGCATCAGCTGCCCGCGCAACCTCGAGGAGGCGAAGCGGCTGGTGGCCGCCTCCGGAGTGCCCACTCCGGTGCCCGTGCAGCTGATCGTGGGCACCAGCCCCGACAACCTCCGCCTCGCCCAGGTGGTCCAGTCGCTGACGAGGGAGGCCGGCTTCGACGTGCAGGTGCAGCCCACCGAGTTCGCCTCAGCCCTCGACCAGGCCGACGCCGGCAAGTTCCAGATGTTCCAGGTCGGCTGGTCCGGGCGCATCGACCCCGACGGCAACATCTACAACCAGCTGCACAGCGGGGCCCCGCTCAACTCGTCGGGCACCTCCGACCCCAGGCTCGACGAGCTCCTCGAGCAGGGTCGCACGGTGACCGACCAGGCCGAGCGCAAGCGCATTTACAGCGAGGTGATGAAGATCGCCGCCGAGAACCGCGGCATCCTCTACCTCTACTACCCGAAGAGCTTCCTGGTCACGACGCCGGCCGTCGCCGGCCTGGAGTACTTCGCCGACGGCCTGCCCCGGCTCAAGACCGCGGGCCTGGCCCAGTAGCCGCCGCCACCCCGCGAGAGAGAGGGACGGGCTTCCCGTGCGATCCTTCCTGCTCCGGCGACTGGGCACGTCGCTGCTGGTGCTCCTCCTCGCGAGCATCGTGGTGTTCGTCGGCGTCCGGGCGCTGCCCGGCGACGCGGCACTGGCGCTCGCCGGGGAGGAACGCGACCCGGTGGTGCTCGAGCAGATCCGGGAGCAGTACGGCCTCAACGACCCGGTGCCGGTGCAGTACTTCCGCTACATCGGCAGCTCCCTGACCGGCGACCTGGGCTTCTCCACCCGGACGAGTCTCGACGTGGCGCAGGTCATCCTCGATCGGCTGCCGGTCACCCTCGAGCTGGCGTTCCTGTCGCTGTTCGTCGGGATCATCATCGGCATACCCGCGGGGATCGTCGCGGCCCTGCGCCGGGGCGGCCTGCTCGACCACGCCTCCAACGCCCTGGGCCTGCTGGGGCTGTCGATCCCCAACTTCTGGCTGGGACTGGTGCTGATCCTCGTCCTCGCGGTGAACCTGCAGCTGTTCCCCGCCTCCGGCTTCGTCCCGCTGTTCGAGAACCCGGTGGAGAACCTGAAACGCATGGTCCTGCCGGCCGTCGTGCTGGGCACCGGCCTGTCGGCGGTGCTCATGCGGCAGATGCGCTCTGCCATGATCGAGACGATGTCTTCCGACTACATCCGCACCGCGGAGTCGAAGGGCCTCTCCCGGCGCCAGGTCGTGCTGGTGCATGCCCTGCGCAACAGCCTGATCACCGTCGTCACGGTGCTGGGCCTGCAGCTGGGCGGGCTGATCTCCGGCGCGGTCATCACCGAGGCGATCTTCGTGATCCCCGGCTTCGGCAAGCTCATCGTCGACGCGGTCTTTCAGCGCGACTACCCGGTGATCCAGGGCGTGGCGCTGGTCGTCGTCGTGGGCTACGTCCTGGTCAACCTGCTCGTCGACCTGTCCTACTCGCTGCTCAACCCGAGGATCCGGGTTGGGGGAGGTGCCGCATGACGGTCGCCCCTGCACCGACGGTCCAGCCGGGCCCCGCCCTCGCGGTGCCCCCGCCCCGCAACCGTCGTCGCAACCGCCTGGTCAAGCGCTTCTTCCGGCGCCCGGCCGCGGTCTTCGGTCTCGTGTCGCTGCTGCTGATCCTGGTGCTCGCCCTGGCCGCGCCCCTGTTCGCCAGCCCGGAGGAGAACGACTTCACCGCGCTGCTGGAGCCGCCCTCGGGCGGCCACCTGCTCGGCACCGACGACCTGGGCCGAGACACCCTCGCCCGGGTCGCCCACGGCGCCCGGGTCTCGATGGAGGCCGGCGTCCTCGCCACCTTGCTGGCGATGGCGGTCGGCGTGCCGCTGGGTCTCATCGCCGGGTACTACCGCGGTTGGGCCGACCTCGTGATCAGCCGGTTGACCGACCTGCTGCTCGCGTTCCCGTTCCTCATCCTCGCCGTCGGGCTCGCCGCGATCCTCGGCCCCTCGCTGCGCAACGTGGTCTTCGCGCTGGGCCTCGGTGCCCTGCCTGCGTTCATCCGAGTGACCCGCGGCGAGGTGCTCGGCCTCCGCGAGCAGGACTACGTCGCCGGCGCGGTGGCCGACGGCGCCTCCGACGGGCGCATCCTGCGCCGCTACGTGCTGCCCAACGCCCTGAGCCCCCTGATCGTGCAGGCGACCGTCACCATCCCGGAGGCCATCATCGGCGAGTCCGTCCTCTCGTTCCTCGGGTTGGGCGTGCAGCCGCCCACCCCCTCGTGGGGGACGATGCTCTCGGCGGCGCAGGGCTTCCTCTCCCAGGCGCCCTGGCTCGCGATCTTCCCCGGCCTGGCGATCGCCCTGGCCGCCCTCTCGTTCAACCTCGTCGGCGACGGCCTGCGCGACGTGCTCGACCCGAGGGCCGTACGGTGACCGCGGTGCTCGAGGTGCTCAACCTCAAGGTCGGCTTCGCCACCGAGGACGGCCCGGTTCGCGCGGTCAACGACGTGTCATTCTCGGTGCAGGCCGGGGAGATCCTCGCCATCGTCGGCGAGTCCGGCTGCGGCAAGAGCGTGACCGCGATGTCCATCCCCGGCCTGCTGCCCCCCAGCGCCGACGTCGAAGGCAGCATCCTGCTCGACGGGGAGGACCTGCGAGCGCTGCCCGACCGGGAGCTGCGCCGGGTCCGCGGCAAGGAGGTCAGCGTCGTCTTCCAGGAGCCGATGACCAGCCTCAACCCGGCGTTCACCGTGGGCAAGCAGATCCGCGAGGTGCTTCAGCGCCACCAGGGACTGTCCAAGCGGGACGCCCACCAGAAGGCCGTCGAGCTGCTCGACCTCGTCCAGATCCCCGCTCCCCAGCGGCGCGTCGACGAATATCCCCACCAGCTCTCCGGCGGTATGCGTCAGCGCGTGATGATCGCGATCGGCATCGCCAACTCGCCCAAGCTGCTGATCGCCGACGAGCCCACCACGGCCCTCGACGTGACGATCCAGGCCGGCGTCCTCGACATCATGAAGGATCTGAGGGAGCGGCTCGGGATGGCCATCATCATCATCACCCACGACCTCGGCGTCGTCGCCGACGTCGCCGACCGGGTGGTGGTGATGTACGCCGGGCGACCCGTCGAGGAGGCCTCGGTCCACGAGCTGTTCGCCCATCCCCAGCACCCCTACACGGTCGGGCTGCTGGGTGCGATCCCGCACCGCGAGAAGGGCGTGGAGGTGGTGGCCCAGCAGCGGCTCACCGAGATCCCCGGCCTCGTCCCGCTGCTCCGGGCCGACCCCGACGAGTGCACCTTCCACCCCCGCTGCCCCCGGGCCACCGACATCTGCCGCAGCAAGCGTCCGCCGCTCGAGCCGGTCCGACCAGGGCACCCCGCCGCCTGCTACCACCCGGGTGAGACGTCGCAGGAGTTCCCCTCGGACGGGGCAACAGGGGGACAACCATGAGCGCGCCCGTGCTCGAGGTCACCGATCTCGTCAAGCACTTCTCCGCCGGCAACGCCTTCGGCAAGGGCCGCGGCGTCGTCCGCGCGGTCGACGGCGTGTCCTTCAGCATCCAGCCCGGCGAGATCCTCGGCCTGGTGGGCGAGTCCGGCAGCGGCAAGTCCACCGTGGGCCGAGCGATCGCGCGGCTGATCGACCCGACGAGCGGCAGTGTCAAGCTGCTCGGCACCGAGATCTCCACGCTGGCCAGGCGGGCGATGCGCCCGCTGCGGCGCCAGGTGCACATCGTCTTCCAGGACCCGTACTCCTCCCTGAACCCCCGCATGACCATCGGTCAGATCGTGGCCGAGCCGCTGCGCCTGCACCGGCTGGCCTCCGGCTCCGACCTCGAGCGCCGGGTCCGCGACATGCTGGGCAAGGTCGGGCTGCGTGCGGAGCTGGCCGACCGCTTCCCCCACGAGCTCTCCGGAGGTCAGCGCCAGCGGGTGGGCCTCGCCCGGGCCCTGGTCGTCGAACCCGCCCTGGTCATCGCCGACGAGCCGGTCTCGGCCCTCGACGTGAGCGTCCAGGCCTCGATCCTCAACATGATCACCGACCTGCAGCGCGACATGGGCTTCTCGTGCCTGTTCATCACCCACGACCTGTCGGTCGTGGAGTACATCAGCGACCGGATCGCGGTCATGTACCTCGGGAAGATCGTCGAGCTCACGTCCCGGACCGAGCTCTTCCGCGACCCGCAGATGCCCTACACGCAGTCGCTGCTCTCAGCCGCGCCGCTGCCCGACCCGGTGGCCCAGCGCGAGCGGGCGCGGGTGGTGCTCAGCGGCGACCTGCCCAGCCCGCTCGACCCGCCGTCCGGGTGCCCCTTCCACACCCGTTGCCCCGTCGCCGTCGAGCGCTGCCGCGTCGAGGTGCCCCCACTGGCGGAGGTGACCCGACCCGGGCACGCCGTGGCCTGCCTCCTCGTCGACCCGCAGACCGGGGCGCCCGACGTCACGGCTGCGGCGGCTGCCGGAAGGCGTTCCGAGGCCGATGTTCACCACTAGGCCGGAGCTGACGGGGACGACCGGCATGGTCGCCTCCACCCACTGGTTGGCCTCCGCCTGCGGCCTGTCCGTGCTCGAGCGGGGCGGCAACGCCGCCGACGCCGCCGTCGCCGCCGGCTTCGTGCTGCAGGTCGTCGAGCCGCACCTCAACGGGCCGGGCGGCGAGGTGCCCATCCTGGTCGCCGACCCCCGCACCGACACCGTCCGCGTCATCAACGGCCAGGGCCCGGCACCCGCGGCCGCCACCATCGAGCACTACCGCGACCTGGGTCTCGACCTGGTGCCCGGCACGGGCCTGCTCGCGGCCACCGTCCCCGGCGCCTTCGGCGCGTGGACCCGCCTGCTCGAGGACCACGGCACCTGGCCGCTGCGCGACGTCCTCGACTACGCCATCGGCTACGCCGAGCACGGCCATCCCCTGCTGCCCGGCACCGTCACCACCATGCGCAGCGTCGAGCAGCTCTTCCGCGACGCCTGGCCGACCTCGGCGGCGACCTGGCTCGACCGGGGCCAGGTGCCCGACCCGGGCTCGCGCTTCCGCAACCGCCCCCTCGCCGCGACCTACGCGCGCATCGTCGAGGAGGCCGAGCGGGCCGGCGGCGGCCGCGAGGCGCAGATCAAGGCCGCCCGCCACGCCTTCTACCAGGGGTTCGTCGCCGAGGCCGTCGAGCGCTTCTGCCGTGGCACGGAGGTGCTCGACACCTCCGGGCGTGCCCACCGCGGCCTGCTCGACGCCCACGACCTCGCCCGCTGGGAGGCGGGGGTGGAGGAGCCGCTGTCGGTCGACTACGGCGACTACACGATCTACAAGACCGGCCCGTGGGGGCAGGGCCCAGTGCTGCTGCAGCAGCTGCGCCTGCTCGCCGGCTTCGACCTCGAGGGCATGGGCCACCTGTCCGCCGACTTCGTGCACACGGTGGTCGAGTGCGCGAAGCTCGCCTTCGCCGACCGGGAGGCCTGGTACGGCGACCCCGCGCACAGCGAGGTGCCGGTCACCGCGCTGCTCAGCCCCGCCTACGCGGACGAGCGCCGGCGCCTGGTGTCGGGCGACGCCTCCTACGAGCTGCGCCCCGGCGCGCCCGAGGGGCGCAAGCCGCAGCTACCCCACTATCCGGGCCGCGAGGCCCTCGCGGCCGCGGCCGTGACCGCGGGGACGGGCGAGCCGACGGTCGCCCGCACCGGCGCGACCCGCGGCGACACCTGCCACCTCGACGTCGTCGACCGCGACGGGATGATGATCTCGGCGACGCCGAGCGGCGGCTGGCTACAGAGCTCGCCGGTCATTCCCGAGCTGGGGTTCTGCCTGGGCACGCGGGCGCAGATGTTCTGGCTGGAGCCGGGGCTGCCCAACAGCCTGGCCCCGCGTCGGCGCCCCCGCACCACCCTGACGCCGTCGATGGCCAGCCGCGACGGGCGGCCCTACCTCGCCTTCGGCACCCCGGGCGGCGACCAGCAGGACCAGTGGTCGCTCGCGTTCTTCCTCGCCCACGTGCACGGCGGGCTGAACCTCCAGGCCGCCATCGACGTGCCCATGTTCCACAGCACCCACTTCCCGAGCTCGTTCTATCCGCGGCAGTCGCAGCCCGGTCACCTCGTGGTGGAGGAGCGCCTCGACGCCGCCGTGGTCAGCGAGCTGCGCCGGCGCGGTCACGACGTCGAGGTCGCGGGACCCTGGTCGCAGGGCCGGCTCTCGGCCGCCGGCCGCGACCCGGTGACCGGATTCCTCAAGGCCGCGGCAAATCCCCGGGGGATGCAGGGCTACGCGGTGGGCCGGTGACCCTGCTGGCCGCGCTGCTCATCGCGGCCGCGGGCTTCGCCGCCGGCGCAGTGAACGCCGTGGCCGGTGGAGGTTCGCTCATCTCGTTTCCCGCGCTGCTGGCCGTCGGCTATCCCAGCGTCACCGCCAACGTCACCAACACCGTCGCGCTGTTCCCCGGCTACGCGGGCAGCGTCGCCGGCGCCCGCCAGGAGCTCGACGGCCAGCGGCTGCGGGTCCGCGCGCTGGGGGTGACCAGCGTCGTCGGAGGGGTGGCAGGCGCGGCCGTGCTGCTGACCACGCCGGGCGAGGTGTTCCAGGAGATCGTGCCCTTCCTCATCCTGCTGGCCTGCCTGCTGCTGGCCGTGCAGCCGTGGCTCGCCGCCCTCGTACGCCGCCTGCCCGGTGCCGACAAGGAGCACCGCTCCGCTCTGCTGCACTTCGCGGCCCTGTTCGCCGCGGCCTACGGCGCGTACTTCGGCGCCGGCCTCGGCGTCATGCTGCTCGCGCTGCTCGGCATCTTCCTGGGCGACCAGCTCAAGCGGATCAACGCGCTGAAGAACGTCCTGTCCCTCGTCATCAACGCGGTGGCGCTGGTGGCGTTCGCCGCCTTCGGGCCCGTGGAATGGCCGGCGGTCGCGGTCGTCGCCCTCTCCAGCCTGCTGGGCGGCTATCTCGGCGCCCGGCTCGCCCGGCGCATCGGCGCGCGCGTGCTCCGTACGCTCGTCGTCGTCTACGGCCTCGTGGTCGCCGGAATCCTCTTCGTGCAGAGCTGAGCCCGGCAGCGGATGCTGGTCGCGTGACCCTGGATCAGCTCGGCGAGCGCGACGGGTGGCGGTGCTGGATCTGCGGCGGCGACGTCGACCGGGCCGCGCCGCGCAGCGGGCCGGGGTCGCCGAGCATCGACCACGTGCTGCCCCGCGCCCGCGGGGGCACCAGCGAGCGCGGCAACCTGCGGCTGGCGCACCGGTGGTGCAACGGGCAGCGGGGGAGCCGGCTGCCCGAGCTGGACTGGCCCCCGGAGCTGGTCGCCGCCCAGCCCGCCCCGCTGTGGCCGGTCGTGCAGCGCGCCGTGCGTCGGCCGGGGGAGTGGGAGCTCGTCGGTCTCCTGCCCACCGCCGAGCGGGCCGACCGGGCCCGCTGCTGGCTCGCCGAGACCCTCTCGTCCGTGCTCGGCGGGCACTGGGAGGTCGACGTGCAGCCGGCCGGGGAAGCCTCTGGGTCCGAGGTGCACCTCCTGCGGCTGCGCGCCGCTCCGGCACCGGTTGTCGCCCGCCACCGGGGCAACCGCCGCCGGCCCGTCCGCGGCCCGCGCCGGTGAGCCGCGGCGATCGCTTCCTCGCGATCCTCGTCGCGGTGCTGTGGGGGTGCAACTTCATCGCGATCCACGTCGGGCTCGAGCATTTTCCGCCGCTGTTCTTCGCGGGGCTGCGCTTCGCCGTGCTCGCCGTGCCCACGGTGCTGCTGCTCCCCCGGCCGGGCGTGCCGTGGCGCTGGGTGCTCGGCTACGGCCTGGGTTTCGGCGGCGTGCAGTTCGCGTTCCTCTTCCTGGCGATGGACAACGGCATGCCCGCGGGTCTCGCCTCGCTGGTGCTGCAGGCCTCAGCGCCGTTCACCGTCGTCCTCGGCGTGCTGCTGCTCGGCGAGCAGCTGACCGCCCGCCAGCTGGCGGGCATCCTGCTGGCGATCCTCGGCATGGCCGGCATCGGCCTGCACCGGTCGCAGACCGCGGCGGCCCTGCCGGTGCTGCTCATCCTGGTAGGAGCCCTGGGGTGGGCGTTCGGGAACCTCAGCGCCCGCCTCGCCCGGAGCTCGGACCCGCTGCTCCTGGTGCTCTGGATGTCGGTCGTGCCGCCGCTGCCGATGTTCGCCCTCTCCGCCTGGCAGGAGGGGCCGGCGACCGGGTGGAACGCTCTCGTCGCCGCGGCTCAGGGCGCCGCCTGGCCGGCCGTCGCCGCCCTGCTCTACATCGCGGTGCTCGCCAGCGTGCTGGGCGGCGGCATCTGGACGACCCTGCTGCGCCGCCACCCCGCCGGCGTCGTCGCGCCGTACTCCCTGCTCGTGCCTGTCGTCGGCATCCTGGCCGCCTGGGTGGCGCTGGGGGAGCAGCCGGTGCTCCTCGAGGTGCTCGCGGGCGCCGCCGTCGTGGGAGGCGTGCTGCTCGGCACGCCCGCCTCGACGTGAGGCGAGCGATCGGGCGGCAACCCGGCTCGAAGGCGGCCGCGATGAGCGTGCTCTCCGACGACGAGCTGCTCGCGTTGCCCAAGGTCGACCTGCACCTGCACCTGGTGGGTTCGGCGGCGCCGCACCCCGTCGCTGCCCTGGCCACCCGTCACCCGGACGTCGGGGTGCCGGCCGACCTGGATGCCCTGCACGCGTTCTACGTCTTTCGCGACTTTGCGCACTTCCTGCAGGTCTACACCGTGGTCAGCGCTCTGCTGCGCGCCCCGGACGACATCGAGGCGCTGGTCGTGGGGTTGGGCGCGGACCTGCAGGCCCAGGGCGTGGCGTACGCGGAGGTGACCGTCACTCCGGTCACCCACGTCACAGCCGGTATCCCGCCGGACGAGCTCGCGCAGGCGCAGGCGCCGGCGCCGCGCACGTCCGCGCGGGCACCGGCGTCGAGCTCGCCTGGGTGTACGACATCTCCGGCGGCGACGGCCCCGCGGGCGCGCAGGCGACCCTCGACGCCGCGCTGCGCCACCCGCCGCCGAGCCTTGTCGGGTTCGGCCTGGGCGGCCCCGAGGCCGGGGTGCGGCGAGCCGACTACCACGAGGTCTTCGCCATCGCCCGCGCCGCAGGCCTGCACAGCGTGCCGCACGCCGGGGAAACCGTCGGCCCCGACGAGGTGTGGTCGGCGGTCCTCGATCTCGGCGCCGAACGCGTCGGGCACGGCATCGCTGCCCGGGACGACCCGCGACTCGTGGCGCACCTGCGGGAGTCCGGCGTGGTGCTCGAGGTCTGCCCGTCCAGCAACGTCGCGACCGGGGCCGTCCCGAGCCTGGCCGAGCACCCGTTGCCGGCCCTGCTCGAGCTCGGCGTCCCCGTCACGCTGGGCAGCGACGACCCGCCGATGTTCGGCACCAGCCTGCTCGAGGAGTACCGGCGCGCCCGCGACGTCCTCGGACTCGACCGCGCTCAGCTCCTCGCTCTGGCCGCTACCGGCGTGTCCGCCAGCTAACGCGCCTCCTGCGATCAGGGCTCGGCTTGTTGAGAATGATTGTCAGAACCAGTAAGCTCGACGGCATGCGGGAATTCCCGGCCGTCCTCGCCCTCGCCCTGACCGTAGGCACCGTCCTGTCCGCCTGCGAGTCGGACCCGACCTCGAGCTCTGCGAGTCCCGCGGGCGGTGGCGACGCGATGCTGGACGTGTCCGTCGGCTTCTACCCGTACGAGTTCGTGACCCGCCGGGCGGGCGGCCCCGACGTGCAGGTCGAGAACCTCACCCCCGCGGGCGGCGAGCCGCACGACCTGGAGCTGAGTCCCCGGCAGGTGGCGCAGCTGGCGTCGGCCGATCTGGTCGTCTACTCGCGCGGCTTCCAGCCCGCCGTGGACGAGGCCGTGGACCAGCAGGCGGCCGGCCGCGCCTTCGACGTGCTGAGCGCGGTCGAGCCACGACAGGGCGAGGCCGGCGCAACCGACCCGCACGTCTGGCTCGACCCGATGCGTACGGCGACGATCGCGACCGCCGTGGCCGAGGAGCTCGCCGAGCGCGCCCCCCAGCACGCGGAGGCGTTCCGCGCGCGTGCCCAGCAGCTCGGGGGCGAGCTCCGGAACCTCGACGGGGAGATGCGCCAGGGGCTGGCCACCTGCGAGCGCAGGGAGATCGTCACCAGCCACGACGCGTTCGGCTACCTGGCGGCCGCGTACGGCCTGCGTCAGGTGCCGGTCAGCGGGCTCTCGCCGGAGGACGAGGCGTCCCCGCAGCGCCTGGCCGAGGTGGCCCGGTTCGCGCGGAAGCACCAGGTGACGACGATCTTCTTCGAGGAGCTCGTCAGCCCGAAGGTGGCCGAGTCGCTGGCGCAGGAAGTCGGCGCCCAGGCCGTCGTGCTGAGCCCGGTGGAGGTCCCCCCGGAGACCGGGGACTACCTCAGCGCGATGCGGGCGAATCTCGGCGCCTTGCGCACCGCCCTGACCTGCTCGTGACCGCGGGAGCCCCGACGAAGGCACCCGTCGTCTCGCTCCGTGGGGCGTCCGCCGGGTACGAGGGGCGGATCGCGCTCGCCGACGTCGACCTGCGGGTCGACCCGGGGGAGGTCGTGGCCGTGCTCGGGGCCAACGGGTCGGGCAAGAGCACGCTCGTCCGGACGATCGTCGGCCTGCTCCCGCTGGCGGCCGGCTCCCTCGAGCTGTTCGGCACCCCCGTGCGCACGTTCGCGGCGTGGCCCCGGCTCGGCTACGTCCCCCAGCGCGGTGGCGCGAGCACCGGTGTGCCCGCCACCGTGCGCGAAGTGGTGGCCACCGGTCGGCTGGCCGTCACGGGCTTCCGGCGGATGCGCACCGCCGACCGGGAGGCGGTCGACCGGGCGATCGAGGCGGTGGGCCTGGCCGCCCGGGCCGCTTCCAGTGTCGCGACGCTCTCGGGCGGCCAGCAGCAGCGCGTGCTGATCGCCCGGGCGCTCACCTGCGATCCCGACCTGCTCGTCATGGACGAGCCGACGGCAGGTGTCGACGTCGAGCACCAGCAGGCACTCGCCGACACGCTGGGCGCCCTGGTCAGCCGGGGCACCACGATCGTGCTCGTGTCGCACGAGCTCGGCCCACTGCGCCCGCTGGTCACGCGGGCGGTGACCCTGGCCGGAGGACGGGTCCGGCACGACGGCCCACCGCCGGGAGCCGACCACCTGCACCTGCACGACCCGGAGCACGCGCACCCCGTGCACGCCGAGGTCGAGACCAGCTCCGGTGCGTGGGGGCTGCGGTGAACCCGCTCGCCTTCGACTTCATGCAGCGCGCGCTGATCGCCGCCCTACTGGTGGGTCTGACCGCTCCGGCGGTCGGCGTGTTCCTGGTGCAGCGGCGACTCGCCCTCATGGGTGACGGCATCGGGCACGTGGCGCTCACCGGCGTGGCCCTCGGTTTCCTGCTGGGAACCGCACCGGTGCTGACGGCGGTGCTCGTGGCGACGATCGGCGCGGTGGGAGTCGAGCTGGTGCGACAGCAGGGCCGCACCGGGGGCGACGTCGCGCTCGCGCTGATGTTCTACGGCGGCATCGCCGGGGGCGTCGTGCTGATCGGCCTGGCACCCGGGGGGACCAACATCAACCTGCTCTCGTACCTGTTCGGGTCCCTCACCGCCGTGTCGCCCGCGGACCTGGTGCTGACCGCGGTGCTGTCGGGGGGGCTCCTCCTCACGCTGGCCGTCGTGGGCCGGCAGCTGTTCGCCGTCTGCTCCGACGAGGAGTACGCCCGGGTCGCCGGGCTGCCCGTGCGCTTCCTGAACCTGCTGCTGGCCGTGCTGGCCGCCGTCACCGTGACCGTGGCCATGCGGGTCGTGGGTCTGCTGCTGGTGAGCGCGCTCATGATCGTCCCCGTGGCCACGGCGCAGCAGCTGGTACGGGGCTTCCGCGCCACCGTCACGGTCGCCCTCGGTGCCGGCATGCTCGCCTCGGTGTCGGGTGTGCTCGGGTCGTACTACGTCGACACCGCCCCCGGGGCGCTCATCGTGGTCCTCGCCCTGATCGGTTTCGCCCTCGCCGGGCTGCTCGGGATGGTCCTGCGGCGGGGCCGTCGCGCCGCTGGTGTCGCCCCGGTGGGGCGCACCCTGACGACGCAGGAGGCCCCGCGGTGAGCTCACTGCCCAGCACGCGCTCGACTCGCCAGCGCACCGCCGTCGCGGACCTGCTCGCCCGCGTAGACGGCTTCCGCAGCGCGCAGGACCTGCACGAGCTGCTTCGCCGCGGCGGGTCGCCCGTGGGCCTGACGACCGTCTACCGGCACCTGCAGGCGCTGGCTGAGGCGGGCCAGGTCGACGTGCTGCGCACCGACGAGGGCGAGGCCGTCTACCGGCGGTGCGCCACCGCGTCGCACCACCACCATCTCGTCTGCCGGCAGTGCGGCCGCAGTGTCGAGGTGGAGGGCCCCGAGGTCGAGAGGTGGGCCTCGGCTGTGGCCGCCGCAGCCGGCTTCACCGACGTCAGCCACACCGTCGAGGTCTTCGGCACCTGCGCCGCGTGCGCCGCCGGGGAGGTCACACCCTCAGCGGCGTCGCGCTGAAGCGCCGTACGGTCTCGGGGTCGCCCTCGACCGACACGTCGGCGACGGACGTACGGCCGAAGGCGTGCAGGAGCAGCTCGAGGGGTCGCCCGACGACGGTGACCCGTGGCTCGCCTTTCCGCACCCGCGCCGCCTGACCGGTCTCCCGCCGCAGGTCAACCCCGACCGGGGACCTGCGGTAGAGCATGTGCGCCAGCCCGGGCAGGCGGCGCCAGAGGGCGTCGTCGAGGCCGGGCTCGACGACCCGGGGCGACCAGCCCGGCTGGGCGCGGACGACGTCCTCGCGGTGGACGACGTACTCGACGAGGTTCGCGAGCTCGTCGGCGCCGGGCAGCCGCACCGGCGACCACGCGGGGGGACCGCTGCGCAGCAGGCCGAGCAGCTCGTCCCAGGGCCGCGCCGCGAACGAGCGCTGCACCCGGACCGTGTGCCCGGCGAGCGGGCGGACGAGGATGCCGATCGAGGCGTCGGGCCGGCGGTCACGCATCACCAGGTGCGCGGAGAGGTCCCGGGTGACCCACCCCTCGTCGAGGGTGGGTGCGTCGGGGCCGAGCTCCTGCAGGAGGTCGCACAACGCCGCGCGTTCCGCGGCTGCGTAGGCGGTCATGCCCTGAGCCAACCACCCCCGGGAAGAGCGGGCGGGGGACGGCGGCGAGGGGTGTCGCCGGCGGAAGCGTCAGGGGCGGCGCCTACGGTGACTGACGTGACCACGGGAGCGGCGGAGCGCACGTCTCGGCGCGTTCCCCCGAGCGTGCTCCCTCCCGGAGCGCCGCCCGCGCCTCCCGTGCCCGGCGACGCGCGCACCCTGCGCCGCGGGTTCGCCCTGCTCGGGCGCGGCATCCGCGAGCAGCCCGGCATCTTCGCCGTCGCGGTGCTGGGCAGCGCCGTCTACGGCGCGCTGACGGTCGCGCAGGCGCGCATCCTCGGCGCAGTCGTCGACCGGGTCGTCGTGCCGGCCTTCGAGCAGGGCCGCACGAGCACCGCCGCCCTGCTCGTCGCCGCGCTCGTCATCCTCGCCGCCAGCGCGGTCAAGGCCGCCGGCATCGTGGGGCGTCGCCTCGGGGCCGGCATCATGCAGTATCGCCTGCAGGCCGCCTACCGCCGGCGGGTGACCCGGCAGTACCTCCGGCTGCCGCTCTCCTGGCACCAGCGGCATCCGACCGGCCAGCTGCTCTCCAACGCGAACGCCGACGTCGAGGCGATGTGGTTCGTGGTCGCGCCCCTGCCGATGGCGGTGGGCGTGCTCGTCATGTTGGCCGTCGCGGGCGTCGCCATGGCGCTCACCGACCCGGTGCTCGCCGCGGTCGCGGCCCTGGTCTTCCCCGCGATCTTCCTGCTGAACGTGGCCTACCAGCGACGCCTCTCCCCGCTGGCGACGCGTGCCCAGCAGCTGCGCGCGTCGGTCAGCGGAGTCGCGCACGAGAGCTTCGACGGCGCGCTGGTCGTCAAGACCCTGGGCCGTGAGGCGGCCGAGACCGCGCGGTTCCGGCGAGTCGCCGAGGAGCTGCGCGACGCGCAGATCTCCGTCGGCCGGGTGCGCGGCGCGTTCGACCCGATGATCGAGGCGCTGCCCAGTCTCGGCATCCTCGCCGTGCTGTTCCTCGGCGCCGGTCGGGTCGAGCGGGGCGCGCTCGCCCCGGGCGACCTCGTGCAGGTCGCCTACCTGTTCACCCTCCTCGCCTTCCCGATCCGGGCTATCGGCTGGGTGCTCGGCGAGCTCCCCCGCAGCCTGGTTGGCTGGGAGCGGGTCCGCGCCGTGCTCGAGGCCAGCGGCGGGCTCGCTCACGGTTCCCGCTCGCTGCCGGCCGGCGCGCAACCCGCGGCGCTGCAGGTCGAGGGGGTCGACTACGCCTACGAGGGCGGCGCGGGAGAGGGCGGCGCGCGCGTCCCCGTGCTCAGCGACGTGACGCTCGAGCTGCCGGCCGGGCGCACCGTCGCCGTGGTCGGGCCGACGGGGGCTGGCAAGTCGACCCTGACCACGCTGCTCGTGCGGCTGGTCGACCCCGACAGCGGGCGGATCGTGCTCGACGGGCTCGACCTGCGCGAGCTGCCCCGGGGAGGCGTGTCCGCGGCCGCGGCCCTGGTGGCCCAGCAGACGTTCCTCTTCGACGACACCGTGCGCGACAACGTCACCCTGGGCCTGGCCGTCGGAGACGACGACGTCCGCCGGGCGCTGGAGCTGGCGCAGGCGAGCGAGTTCGTCGACGCGCTGCCCGCCGGCCTCGACACGATGGTCGGCGAGCGGGGGGCGAGCCTGTCGGGCGGGCAGCGCCAGCGGCTCGCACTCGCGCGGGCCCTGGTGCGCCGGCCCCGGCTGCTGATCCTCGACGACGCGACGTCCTCGGTGGACCCGCGGGTGGAGGCGGCCATCCTCGCCGGGCTGCGCACGTCCGGACGCCCCGGCGAACCTCCCCCCACGCTCGTCGTCGTCGCCTACCGCAAGGCCACCATCGGGCTGGCCGACGAGGTCCTCTACCTCGAGCAGGGGCGGGTGCGCGACCGGGGGACCTCCGCCGAGCTGCTCGTCCGCTCGCCGGGCTACGCCCGGCTGGTGAACGCCTACGAGCGGGCCGACGCCGAGCGCGTGGCCCTCGAGCGGGAGGGGCGCGACCTGCCGCCGCTTCCGGACGAGGCCTCGTGAGCACGAGCACATCGGCGATTGACGCGGGCGCGGCGCCGGGGACGTCGGCGGGCCGCGGCTCGGCGGTCGTGACCATCCGCCGCGGGCTGCGGCTCTCACCCGAGCTGCGGGCCGGCCTGGGTGTCATCTTGCTGCTTGCCCTCACCGCGACCGCCGGCCGCATCGTGGTGCCGGTGGCGGTGCAGCAGACCGTCGACCGGGGGCTCGGCGCGGGCGCCGCCGTCCCCGACCTCGGGGTGGTGCGGGTCACGGTGGCCCTGGCCGCGCTCGCTGTGCTGGCGACGGCCGCGGCCGCGTACGCGTTGAACGTGCGGCTGTTCCGCAACACCGAGCGGGGCCTCGCGACACTGCGGGTCACCGCGTTCCGGCACGTGCACGACCTGTCGGTGCTGACGCAGAGCACCGAGCGCCGCGGTTCGCTGGTCAGTCGGGTCACCAGCGACGTCGACACCATCTCGACCTTCATGCAGTGGGGCGGCCTGTTGCTGATCATGAGTGTGGGGCAGCTCGTGGCCGCGACCTCGCTGATGGCCTACTACTCCTGGCAGCTCACCCTCCTGGTCTGGGCGACCTTCGTGCCGCTGTTCGTGCTGCTGCGCCGTTTCTCCAGCCGCGTCGCCGACGCGCACGCGCTCGTCCGCCGCCGGGTGGGTGAGCTCCTCGGTGCCGTCGGGGAGTCCGTCGTCGGCGCGGCGACGGTCCGGGCGTACGGGGTCGAGCCGCGCACCGCGCAGCGCATGGACGCGGCGATCGACCGCCACTACCGGGCGGCGGCACGCGCCCAGCGGCTGGTGGCCCTGACGTTCTCCTCCGGTGAGGTGATCGCCGGGCTGGCGAACGGCCTGGTGGTGGTCGGCGGGGTGCTCCTCGGCCTGGACCGCGACCTGACCCTGGGCCAGCTGCTGGCCTTTCTGTTCCTCGTCAGCGTCTTCGTCACCCCGGTCACGGCGGCGACCGAGGTGCTCAACGAGGCCCAGAACGCCGTTGCCGGCTGGCGGCGCGTCCTGGCCGTGCTCGACACCCCCGCCGACGTCGCGGACCCGGGCCCGGCAGGTCGCGGGCTGCCGCCGGGACCCCTGGAGGTCCGCTTCGAGCGGGTGGGCTACGCGTATCCCGGCGGGCCGCCGGTGCTCCAGGGCGTCGACGTGGCCATCGCCCCGCGGACGCGGATCGCCGTGGTGGGGGAGACCGGCTCGGGCAAGACCACCGCCGCGAAACTGCTCACCCGGCTCATGGACCCCCAGACCGGCCGCGTCTGCCTGGGTGCCGGCGGCGCGCTGCTCGACCTGCGCGAGGTGCGTTTCGCCTCGCTGCGGCGACGGGTGGTGCTCGTCCCCCAGGACGGCTTCCTCTTCGACGCCTCCCTGCGCGACAACGTCCGCTTCGCGCGCCCGGAGGCGACCGACGACGAGATCCTGCTCGCGCTGACCGAGCTCGGCCTCGGCGAGTGGTACGACGGGCTGCCCCGGGGATTGGACACCCCGGTGGGGCAGCGTGGCGAGGCGCTCTCGGCAGGGGAGCGCCAGCTCGTCGCGCTCGCCCGCGCGTACCTCGTCGACCCCGACCTGCTGGTGCTCGACGAGGCCACCTCCGCGGTCGACCCGGCCACCGAGGTCCGGCTGCAGCGCGCCCTCGACGGGCTCTCCCGGGGCCGCACGTCCATCACCATCGCCCACCGCCTCTCCACCGCGGAGGCCGCCGACGAGGTCCTCGTCTTCGACGCCGGCCGGTTGGTGGAGCGCGGGCCGCACCGACGCCTGGCCGCGGCTGGGGGCACGTACGCCCGCCTGCACGGCGCCTGGGCGCGGCAGGCGGCGTCGGTCTAGGTCGGGTGGCGGGGGCGCGGTCAGCGGCGCGAGCCGCGGGCCGAACCGGTGAGGGGCTTGTCGGAGATCGCCACGCAGGTCAGCGACCGGTCACCGCTGACCCACCCGTCCTGGGTGGGGGCGAACCAGGTGACCGACAGCTCGGAGTCGACCGGCTCGATGCCGACGTAGCTGCGCAGCTCCCCGGCGCACCGCACCTCGACTCCGTTGTCCAGCTCGGCCTGGCCCGGCCACGGTCCCGCCGGCAGGCTCTGCACCGCCAGAACCTCCGCGTCGTGGGGCGCGTCGCACCCCACGCGCTCGATTCGGCGGACCTGGCCCTGCTCCGGAGCGTGGAAGCAGTCGCCGGCGCGCAACGAGTACGCGCCCACCGAGCCGGTGCCGGCGTGGCCCGGCGAGTCGCCGCGCAGCGCGACCGCTCCGGCAGCCGCGAACCCGAGCGCGCCGCACAGCGCGAGGACGGCGACCACCCGTCCGCGCCGCACGACCGGGCGACCCGCCCCGCTGCTTGCCACGAAGCGGCAGTATCCGGCTCCAGCACCTCCGGGAGAATCCGCCGCGCCGAAACGGGCCGCTGGCACCGCTCGGCAGAATGAACCCCATGCCCGTCCTCCCGACCCGCTCCTCCGCGCTCGACCCTGCGATCGCCGCCCGGCTCAAGCGTGACGAGCGCGGGCTGGTGGCGGCGGTGACGCAACAGTGGGACACCGGAGAGGTGTTGATGGTCGGCTGGATGGACGACGAGGCGCTGCACCGCACCCTGACCACGGCCCGGGTGACCTACTGGAGCCGCAGCCGGCAGGACTACTGGCGCAAGGGCGACACCTCCGGGCACGTGCAGCACGTCAAGGAGGTCCGCCTCGACTGTGACGGCGACGCCGTGCTGGTCAAGGTCGAGCAGGTCGGCGCTGCCTGCCACACCGGCGAGCGCACCTGCTTCGACGCCACCCTGCTCCTGGCCGCGGCGGCTCCGGAGGTGACGGCGTGACCGACGGGGCGGTGACGCCCGACCTCGAGACCTTCCGCGAGCTCGCTCGCGGGCGCCGGGTCATCCCGGTCACCCGCCGCCTGCTGGCCGACGGCGAGACCCCGGTCGGCGTCTACCGCAAGCTGGCCGGGCAGCGCCCCGGCACCTTCCTGCTCGAGTCCGCCCAGCACGGTGGCGTCTGGTCGCGCTACTCGTTTATTGGCGCCCGCAGCGCCGCGGTGCTCACCGAGCAGGACGGCGCGGTCCACTGGCTCGGCACTCCGCCGGTGGGCCTGCCCGCGAGCGGGGACCCGCTGCTCGCGCTGCGCGACACGCTCGCCGCGCTGCAGACCTCCCCGCCACCCGGGGCGGAGCACCTGCCCCCGCTCACGGGCGGGCTGGTCGGCTACGTCGGCTACGACGCCGTACGCCGGCTCGAGCGGTTGCCGGAGCTGGCCAAGGACGACCTGCAGCTGCCCGAGCTCGCGATGATGCTCGCCACCGACCTGGCCGTGCTCGACCACGCCGACGGCTCGGTGCTCCTCATCGCCAACGCCGTCAACTGGGACGCCACCGACGAGCGCGTCGACGAGGCGTACGCCGCCGCGGTCGCCCGCCTGGACGACCTGACGCGTGACCTCTCCTCGCCGGCCCCCTCGACGGTGGCCGCGTACGAGGCCACGCCCGAACCGGCCTACACCCGACGGCTCTCGGTGGCGGAGTACGCAGCCGCGGTGGAGCGGGTCAAGGAGCAGATCCGCGCCGGCGAGGCCTTCCAGGTCGTGGTCAGCCAGCGGTTCGAGATGGAGGCCCGCGCCGACGCCCTCGACGTCTACCGGGTGCTGCGGATCACCAATCCCAGCCCGTACATGTACCTCCTGCGCTTCGAGGGCTTCGACATCGTCGGGTCGAGCCCCGAGGCGCTGGTCAAGGTCGACGGCGGCGCCGCGATGACGCATCCGATCGCCGGCACCCGGTGGCGAGGAGCGACTCCCGAGGAGGACGCCCGGCTCGCCGAGGAGCTGCTGGCCGACGAGAAGGAGCGCGCCGAGCACGTGATGCTCGTCGACCTGGGGCGCAACGACCTGGGCCGGGTCTGCGCGCCGGGCAGCGTGGAGGTGCTGGACTTCATGTCGGTCGAGCGCTACTCCCACGTGATGCACCTGGTGTCGACCGTCGTGGGCCGCCTGGCGCCGGGGCGCACCGCGTACGACGCGCTCACCGCCTGCTTTCCTGCCGGCACGCTCTCCGGGGCGCCCAAGCCGCGCGCCATGGGAATCATCGAGGAGCTCGAACCGACGCGCCGCGGGCTCTACGGCGGCATCGTGGGCTACCTCGACTTCACCGGCAACGCCGACACCGCCATCGCGATCCGCACCGCCCTGCTCCGCGACGGCGTCGCCTACGTGCAGGCCGGCGCCGGCATCGTCGCCGACTCCGACCCGGCGGCCGAGGACACCGAGTCGCGCAACAAGGCGGCCGCGGTGCTGCGGGCGGTGGC